>JAYVAQ010000676.1:0-6731 GCA_043750875.1 Rhodanobacteraceae bacterium | reverse complement strand
ATAGTGACAGCCCGATTGATTTAATCGGCATGGCGCTACAGCTCGGCGTCAGTTTTGCCGCGCGCAGTTTTTCCGGAGATAAAGCTCAGCTGGTGCCCCTGATTAAGGCGGCGATCGCGCACCCTGGCTCGGCGGTGATAGACATCGTCAGCCCTTGCGTGGCATTCAACAATCACAGCGGCAGCACCAAAAGCTACGACTATGTGCGAGCGCACAATGATGCCGTGAATCGATTGGACATGATTCCCAAGCGTGCTGAATTGACCGCAGACTATCCCGTCGGCAGCACCCGCGATATCACTCAACATGATGGTTCCAAGCTGCGACTGCATAAACTCGACCCCGAATACGACGCCACTGATCGTATCGCCGCGATCAATTATTTACTCAAGCACCAGGCCGTGGGTGAAGTGGTTACCGGGCTGCTATTTATCGACCCAACTGCCGCCGATTTGCACCAACACCTCAACACGGTCAGTACGCCACTGAATCAATTGAACGAAGCCGAGCTTTGTCCAAGTGCAGCGATGTTGGCGCGGATCAATCAAGGGTTTAGGTGAGTGGTGTCCTTGAAAGTAGAGGACGAAGAGCGCGCCATTTGACCGCACGGGTCGGCGGCATATTGGATAAATTTACGCCCGCACGAAATGCCAAGTGTTGACTGCCGCACAGACGCCACCAGCGCTCTGTAGCCTTATCCGTCCTCAATAGGTAATTTATTCGCACTACTTTTCTGCCAAATCTAGGCACAGCCGCACAGGATATTGCGATGACTAAGCCATCCCAGGTAATTAAGATAACGCTCAAAGAAACCTGGGTGTTGGTCAAAACCGCGTTAACATCTTGGGGTGATGACTATGCACAGAGCATGGGGGCGGCGTTGGCCTATTACAGCCTGTTTTCCATTGCGCCTTTGTTGCTCATTGTCATTTCAATTGCCGGGCTTGTGTTCGGCCAAGAAGCTGCGCGCGGCGAAATTACTGGGCAGTTACAAAGCCTAATGGGCGCCCACGGTGCGTTTGCTGTGCAGTCTATGCTTGAAAGTGTCAATAAACCTGTGCAGGGTATTACCGCGACGCTTGTCGGCGTGGTGTTATTGCTGGTTGGCGCAACGTCTGTATTTGGCGAGTTGCAAGATTCACTAGACCGGATTTGGCGTGCCCCTGTACGCGCAAGTAGTGGTTTATGGAATCTGATCCGTGCACGTCTGCTGTCGTTTGGCATGATCCTGGGCATCGGTTTTTTACTTATGGTGTCGTTGGTATTTAGCGCTGCTTTGACCGCAACCACCAAATGGTGGGGGCCGCTATTCACCGGCTGGGAGTTTCTCGCCAATATCGTGAATTTCATTTTTAGTTTTCTCATGGTAACCGGCATGTTTGCCATGATTTACAAAATTATGCCTAGAGTGCGCGTGCGCTGGGACGAGGTATGGATTGGTGCCGCGATTACTGCAGTACTGTTCACGATTGGCAAATTCGTGATCGGCTTTTATATCGGCAGTAGCGGCGTTGCCAGCACGTTTGGTACGGCTGGATCGCTAGTTGCGTTGTTGGTGTGGGTGTATTACTCCGCACAGATATTCCTGATGGGCGCTGAGTTCACCTGGGCGTATTCACACATTTTTGGCTCCCGCAAAAATAAGCATACGCCGCAGGCGCTGGCCGATGCGCTTGTCGATAATGGCGCCAAAGAGCTTGAATCGGGCAGTGAAGTGGCTAAGTCGGCGCAGATAAGTGAATTGCAGAAACCGGCCCCGCAGAAACCGGAATTGCCTAAACCGGCCCCGCAGAAAGCGGAATTGCAGAAACGCTGACCCCCACTCCACGCTTCTGTGCGCGTCGTTAGCGCCCGCGTTTCCACATCAGCAACAGCACACCGGCTAATACCACCGCCACCGCGACCCATTCGCCGCGCGTGACTGCTTCACCGCCGATTCCGACGCCGAGCAGCATCGCGATCACCGGGTTGACGAAAGTGTAGCTCGACGCCACCGCAGCAGGCGCATGCGCCAGCAAGTGCATATAGGCATTAAAGGCGATTAGCGAGCCGAACACGACCAGATAAAACCACGCCGCGACTGCCACTGGTTGGGGTGGCCAAATCGGCGTTTCACCCGCCAGCGCCGACATCAGCATCAGCACCACTCCGCCGCAGATCATTTCGCTCGCAAAGCCGGTCGCACCCGGTGCTAGCGGCCAGACGCGCTGACTTAGCACGCTTCCGAGCGACCAGGAGGTGCAGGCGATCATGATCGCGATCAGCCCGGTTGGCGAGGCCTTAAATCCCGCACCCTGCGTTAGCAGCAGCACGCCCACTAGCCCGACGATGATGCCGGCCATCTCCAGTCGACTGGGCACCACGCCCCACAAGCGATTCAGTGCCGCGATAATCAGTGGGCTGACGGCGATAAAGGCGACCACTAGGCCGGAGCCGACGGTAAGCTCTGCATACGCCGTGCAGCCCATGCCCCCACCGAGCATGAGCGTGCCGATGAAAAGTGCGTTGCGCCACTGCAACATGCTGGGCCAGGGCGCACCGCGCCAGCGCATCCAAGCCATCAATAGCGCCCCGGCAAAAAGAAAGCGTGTGCTCATCTGAAAGAACGGCGGGAAGCTCAAAAGCGCGAATTTGATCGCAAGGTAAGTCGAGCCCCATACCAACCACGTTGCTGCTAGACACATGAGCAGCAGCGGCGACATTCGAAACGCAGCCGATGTAGGCGCAGTGGACGCTTGGGTGGATGACATGGGCCGCTCCGGATTGACAGTGTAAGTATCGTATGAAAGCATCGTGCTCGAATCTATGCGAACCTCACACTTCTACGAACGTTTGGCCGTTGTTTTAAAGGAAAATTGTGGCAACCACCTTAACCAGCGAATTGGATCAGCACGACACCCGTATCCTCGCGGAACTGCAGGCCGAGGCGCGCCTGACCATGGCCGAACTCGGCCGCCGCGTGCATCTGAGCCAGCCCGCGGTAACCGAGCGCGTGCGCAAGCTCGAAGCCTCCGGTGTGATCAGCGGCTACCGCGCCACGGTGGATCTGGGTAAGCTCGGCTACGGCATCCGCGCGATAATTCGCCTGGGCCGTTGCGATGGCGCGCGCATCACCAAGCTAATCGCGCAGACGACGGAATGTATCAATGCCTACAACGTGACCGGGGAAAATAGCTGGGTGCTCGAAATCGCGGTGATTGACGTGCGCCACCTGGACGCTGTGGTTAGCAAGTTCTGCTTACTCACCGAAACCGCGACCTCGATCATCCTACACCCCGAGCGCGAGCACCAACCCATGCTTCCGCCACGCCTTGAGGACGTAAAACCGCCGGTTCGTAAGGCGCTAGCCTCGAACGCGGGCCAAACTAAACGCATCTGAGGTGATTGCGCGACGGCGTTGACTGCCGCTCGTCACAGCATCGGCGTTGCGCTAGCGCCTCAGCGCTTTTTTGTCTCTAGGCGTTTCGGCACAGGGAGAAGGTGTGCGCTTGCATTAAAGTCGCGCGATGCCCAACTGACAAGGATGCCGATGAAACGCTTTCTATTTGCTGCACTCAGCTGTACGTTTTTGCCTTTTGCTCACGCCGCTGCGGCGAAAGAGGAGGCACCTAAGTGGGATGTGCTGGCGCCGCACGGAAAAGTCAAGAACGTGCAGTTCGATACCACGGAAGGCACCTGGATGGACTTGGATGTGTCGCCGGATGGCAAAACCATCGTGTTTGCAATGATGGGCGATATTTACACAATGCCTTTCGCGGGGGGCAAAGCAAAGCGAATATTGGGCGGCCACGCGTTCGAGACGCAACCACGCTTTTCGCCGGACGGCAAACGCGTCAGCTTCACTTCAGATCGTGCGGGCGGCGACAATATTTGGACCGCCAACGTAGATGGCAGCGATCTAAAACAAGTCAGCAAGGAAACGTTTCGCTTGCTTAATAATGCCGAGTGGACGCCCGATGGCGAGTTCTTGGTTGCGCGCAAACATTTCACTTCCGGCCGCAGCTTAGGCGCGGGCGAAATGTGGCTGTATCACCGCAGCGGTGGCGACGGCTTGCAATTGAGCAAGCGCAAAAATGATCAGCAAGATGCCGGCCAGCCTGCGGTTTCGCCGGATGGACGCTATGTGTATTTTAGCGAAGATGTCAGCGGCGGGGGTTTTTTCCAGTACAACAAAAACGTGCATGAGCTGATCTATGCGATCCGGCGCTTAGACCGCCAAACCGGTGAGTTTGACGATCTAGTGCAAGTGCAGGGCGGCGCGATTAGCCCGACACCATCGCCGGATGGCAAGAGCTTGGCGTTTGTGCGCCGTGTTCGGGAAAAGTCAGTGCTTTTTGTTATGGACTTAACGAGTGGTGAAATGCGCCCGCTCTGGGATGGCTTGAGCCACGATCAGCAAGAAGCATGGGCGATTTTTGGGCCCTATACCAATATGTCCTATACCCCGGATAGTAAAGAGATCGTACTTTGGGCACAGGGGAAAATTTGGCGCGTGGATGTAGCGAACAGCAAACCCAGCGAAATTCCCTTTGTCGCCGAAGTGCGCCAACAGTTGGATCAGCCGGTACGCGCACAACATCGCATCGAGCGCGGTGCCAAATTCGAGCCAAAAATGATTCGTGACGTTGCCACAAGCCCTGACGGCAAAACGCTGGTGTTCCATGCGGTCGGCAGGTTGTGGAAAAAGCAGCTGCCGTCCGGCGAACCGGTGGCACTGACACAAGAGACCGATGCGTTCGAGTACAGCCCAAGTTTTAGTCCAGATGGGCAGTTTGTCGTTTATGTGCGTTGGAATGATCAGGATTTGGCGCGCATCGAACGCATCAATCTGCGCGATGGCGTACGCACCGTGCTGAGCCCAACGCCCGCGGTATATGCCACGCCAAGCTATTCGCGGGACGGCAAACAGCTCGTTTATGCGATCCAGGGCGGCGGTAATTTGATTGACTTCCGCTACAGCAATACCGCCGGAATTTATGTCATGCCAAGCGAAGGCGGTGAAGCGGTGCGCATTAGCAATAGCGGTTCGCAGCCGTTTTTTGCCGCGGATTCTAAGCGCGTGTATTTTTTGAAAGCACAGGGCGCGTTGGATAAAAAATTGATCAGTGTTGGCTTGCAGGGGCAAGAATCACGTGAAATTTTTAGTCTGAAATACGCCGACTTTGTCGTGCCTAGTCCGGATGGAAAATTCGTTGCTTTCACCGAGTTATTCAACGCCTATGTAGCACCCCTGCCGAGCACCGGTGCGGTGGTTGAGCTGAGCAAGGATTCCACCGCCTTTCCGGTTGCCAAAGTCAGTGGCGATGTCGGCTCCTATTTACATTGGTCGGCCGATTCGTCAAAGCTGCATTGGATGATTGGGCGCAGCTACATCACCCGCAGCCTGACGGATAGCTTGAGTTTTCTGGCGGGTGCACCGGCTAAATTGCCGGAAGTGAAAGATTTGCCTGCGATTGACATGGGCTTGTCGTTTGCTTTGGATCAGCCTGAGGTTGCGGAAATCAAAGCCTTTACCCATGCGCGGGTGATCACGATGAATCGAGCAAAGAATGCGCAGGAAAGCGTGCTCGAAGATGCGACGGTGGTTGTCGCCGGTAGCAAAATTATCGCGGTAGGGAAAGACGTTGAAATTCCTGCTGGGGCCAAGGTGATTGATGCAACAGGTAAAACCATCATGCCGGGCGTGATCGACGCACACGCGCACGCAAATCACTTCCACAATGGCCCGTCGCCGCAAGCCAATTGGGCTTACTACGCGAACCTAGCTTTTGGCATTACCACCATGCACGATCCCAGCGCCAATACCCAAGAAGCTTTCGGGCAATCGGAGCTGGTGCAAGCCGGGTTGAATGTCGGGCCACGTGTGTTTTCCACAGGTACAATTTTGTATGGTGCCGACGGCGATTTTAAAGCCGTGATCAATTCGATCGACGATGCGCGTGCGCATTTGCGTCGGTTGAAGGCGAACGGTGCATGGAGTGTGAAAAGCTATAACCAACCGCGTCGCGATCAACGTCAACAAATCAACCAAGCCGCACGCGAACTGGGAATGACGGTGGTAATGGAAGGTGGCAGTACTTTTAACCACAACCTGACCATGATTTTGGATGGCTCAACCGGAATTGAGCACAATATTCCGGTCGCACCGCTTTATAAGGACGTGATGGAAACCTGGAAGGCAACCGATGTGCGCAACACGCCGACATTGGTGGTCAGCTATGGCGGTGTGAACGGCGAATTTTGGTATTACGAGCGCGACAAGGTGTGGGAAAACGAACGTCTGCTGCGCTTCTTCCCACGCGAGACGTTGGACGCGCGCAGTGTGCGCCGGCAGCTGACACCCGAGTGGGATTATTACCATATCAAAGTGAGCCAAACGGTCAAAGCGCTTGACGAAGCGGGTATCGGCATACAAATCGGTGGCCATGGGCAATTGCAAGGGATGTCACCACATTGGGAAATTTGGTCCTTGACTCAAGGTGGCATGTCCAATTTCAACGCACTCAAGGCGGCAACCATCAACGGCGCGGATTATCTCGGGCTTAGTGCTGATATTGGTTCGATTGAAGTTGGCAAATTGGCGGATTTGATCGTGCTCAATAGCAATCCGCTGGAAAATATTCGCGCCACAATCGATAGCCAATATGTGATGGTCAATGGCCGATTATTTGAAGCAGAAACGATGACCGAAGTCGGCGGCAAAGGGCGCGGCGCACCGAAGTTCTACTGGC
>JAYVAQ010000675.1:0-5465 GCA_043750875.1 Rhodanobacteraceae bacterium | reverse complement strand
CTGCAAATGGCTTGGGAGGCGCAGTTTGTACAAACGGCTGCGGCGGCGGTGTGACGGGACCCCGAACAGGCTCCGTAATTTCGACCAATTTTTCTAGTTCGTCTTCAAAAACGTGCCCGTTTTCCGCTGAAACAAAAGGTGGATTTCGCGCAAGATCTCTCAGTGGTGGTGAAATGCCGTGATATTGCATCGGCAGTTTCAGCGTTTGACTGGAAGCAACATTTTGCGCGAACGCGACATTTGCCCCCATTACCAATCCCAAAACACCCACCGCCAAAAGAGTCTTGACCCGCTCAAATCCAAATCGCGATTGCTCGCGCACTGAGAGAATTGACTGTTTCATCGCGCCCACCGGTATATAAGTCTTTAGACCTAACAAAATACTCGCAAGCAAGTATGGGCGCAATAAAAGTCTTCGAGACTATTGCAATTGTTTGATTGCGCGGGCTTTCAGCCCTTATCAAACATGTTCATGGCAGTCCTGGGGCGTTGCCCGAGGCTGTGATGGTTCGCGCCGTTGGCGCTTAAAGCCAAACCTGGAGTTCCACTCACTATGCAGCCCCAGGCCGGGGAACCAACACCGCTGGCGTTGGTTTACACCAAACAAAACATTACTTCCCCTCAGGCACTGAGATCTGCACCTGCGCCACCGGCGTTTGCACAACCGGCCCTTCAATTTGCTTGGCAATGGCAATCAACGAAAGCAATTCCACCTTTGCCGGTTGTTCAATCTTACTAAGCGTTTGCTCGATTTGGCTCAGGCCAAATTTGCCTAAATAGGTGCCGCCATGCAGGTGTTCGGCAAATGCTGCGACCATGGCCGCGTATTGCAAGCGATAGCTGGATTGTGCTTTGGGCGTGATGGCTTGCGTGATCAGCACACTTTCTGACATATCTGCCGTGTCGCCTGATCGGCGAGACTTATTCGGCAATTTATAGCGCAGTTTGAGAAACGCCAGCTCTTTGCCGCCTGCTGCAGCATTTTTAGGGGCATAGCGCAGCGGATCAATCGCTTCCCCGCCGGAGCCCACGCGGGTAATTTCATACAGCGCAGTCACGGTATGGCCTGCACCAATATCACCGGCGTCAATTTTGTCGTTATTGAAATCTTCCCGCGCCAACATGCGGTTGTCGTAGCCGATCAAACGATACTCTGACACGACGCTAGGATTAAATTCGATTTGGATTTTGACATCGCCAGCGATGGTATAAAGGCTACCGGCAATTTCTCGGCCCAGGACGCGGTTTGCTTCGTCGAGCGAATCGATGTAGGCATATTTGCCGTTGCCAACATCTGCCAATTGTTCGGCCATTGCATCGTTGTAGTTGCCCGAACCGAAGCCCAGTGTGGAAAAGCTGACGCCGCTGTCGCGTTTACCAGCAATAAATTCTTTCAGCTTGTCTTGATTGAATTGCCCGACGTTAAAGTCGCCGTCGCTGGCCAGAATAATGCGGTTCACGCCGCCTGGAATTTTGTTCGCAGTCGCCAATTTATAAGCCAGCTCGATACCCTCGCCGCCGTTCGTCGAACCGCCTGCACTTAACTGATTTAATGCTGCCAAAATCGTATCGCGTTGATCGCCCGGCGTAGGTTCCAGCACCAAGCCTGCGGCACCGGCATAGACCACAATCGAAACACGATCACGTGCACTCATGCGTTCAATCATTTGGGTGATCGAGGCTTTCACCAGCGGCAATTTATTTGGCTCATCCATGGAACCGCTGACGTCGAGCAAAAACACCAGATTTGCCGCTGGAATTTCGCTCTTTTGCATCTCGAAGCCTTTTAAGCCGATCAAGAGCAGCTCGTGTTTGGCATTCCAAGGTGCAGCACCCAATTCCGTGGTGACCGAAAACGGCTGCGCGCGGTTGGCGGGTTGAGCATAACCATAGTCAAAATAATTAATAAATTCTTCTGCGCGCACCGCATCTTTGGGCGGCAAGCGATTTTCTTGCGTCAGCATGCGGCGGGTGTTGGTGTAGGAACCGGTATCGACATCAATGCTAAAGGTGGACACGGGCTCTACTGCGGCCTGTTTGATTGGGTTTACCGGCGTGTGATCGTAGTTCTCAGTATCAACAACCAATTCGGCTTGATCTGCAGGTTCTGGTATCGCGATATTTTTTTCTTCGGCAATGGCTAGGCCTGCCGCGATAGCTGGCTTTGCACTGGCACCGTCAGCGCGCCGTGTTCGCGTGTCTTGCGCTTCTGGCGCCTGTGTGGCGGCAAGGCTGTAATCTTTCTTATTTCCAACGATCGCTGGCGCGCCTTCGGCCGGGGGTGACATAGGCGTGGATTGCCTTTGAACTGGGATCGGCGCGTCCCTAGTTTCGGCATAGGCCTCATGCGGCATCACCATGCCTACTGGCACTGGCGGCTGACTTTGCGTATTTTGATCCGCTTCTTTTGCCTTATCGTCGCTAATGGCCACCGGGCCGGCGGTGGACTGCGCCCGGCCATTATCGCTCGTTCCTGCTTCTTGTTCGGCGCGATTAACTTGATTGCAGCCTGCCAGCAAAGCCAGCGAAAGCGCTGCAGCTAAGGCGAGTGGGCGTGGGGAATTTTTGGGATTGCGCGTTTGCATGATGGACTCCGTTTTGGTTGGGGGCCCATCTGCTACGCGGCGCTTAACGGCTTGGGGTTAAGGGCTATGAAAAAAATTTTCGTGCGCGTTTGTTTTTCTAAGGCGGCTATGTGCACGGGTGCGATTTAAAGGCACGGCTGTTGAGGAACCTCGTCTTTGCGAGCGCAACGACGCAATCTCGTATTTCATGCGCTGCATATTGAGATTGCTTCACTGCGTTCGCAATGACGATACGTTTTTTCGGAATGACGAGACCGCATGACCATGAAATACGCAACATTGCACCCCAAAATAGCTGAGGCGCATACCGACCAATGCGGCGACATCGCTTGCTGAGGCGGCTATTTCGCAATCAACAGCAACAGCGAACGCCCTTGCATACTGTAGTTCGTCGTTTCACCGCCGATAAAGGACTCACTGCCGGGAAGCGTGACGGCATTTGCGCCCTCGTTCCAGGTTGCTGTGTCGGTTACGCGGTACCAAGATTTACCCGCACCCGGCCAGGGCAAGACAAAATTTACCGCACCGGACCAGCCGTTATAAGCCACATAGATTGCACTGGTGCTGTCGCCCAACTCGCTGCCGTCAATGCGCCATGCGATCGCGTGATTACTGGTGCTGGTGAAATACGCGTTATCGGCTTGTGCACCATCGGGCTTGAACCAACGCAATTGCTCCATCACATTGCCGTTGTTATCCACGCCTGAGTAAAAATTGAGTGGCCGCAATGCCGCGTGCGCTTTGCGAAAAGCGATCAATCTGGAGGTATAGCTCAGATGATTTGTGGCATTGCTATCGAGCGTGTAATTCAGCCAGTTTGCTGAAGAATCCAAGTTATAAACGTTATTGTTGCCCAGCTGCGTGCGCAAAAATTCGTCGCCGCCGGTCAACATCGGCACGCCAGCGCTCAGCAGCATTAAAGCCAAACCGGTGCGCGCGGCTTTGCGCTGATCTGCAGCCACACCAGCCTGATCCCAGCTGGCGTTATTGTCCTCACCACCATCGGAGGGGCCAAAGGGCCATGCTTGCGAGTTTTGCTTGGAGTTATAGCTGTATAAATCCTTCAGCGTAAAACCATCGTGTGCGACGACAAAATTGACCGAATTCCAGGGCTTGCGGCCATCGTCGCCATACAAGTCGGACGAGCCGGCAAATCGATTTGCCAGTTGCGCGGTGGTAACCACGGTAACGCCGAGTTGATTCTGTTTGCCGCGCACGGTATCGCGATAAGCGCCGTTCCATTCCGACCAGCCACTGGGGAAATTCCCCACTTGATAGGAGTTGCCCCCAATCGCCCAAGGTTCGGCGATCAAATCAACGCCGCTGCCGCCTGCTGCCGCGCGCGGTGGCAATTCATTGACGATGCGATTGAGCGCGGTATTCGGATCCATCTTGTCGTAGTTGAAACAATCATGCTGACAGGTATTGCCCAACACCGAGGCCAAATCAAAGCGGAAACCATCTACGCCTAGCGCATCACGCCAGTACGCAAGTGAGTCGATAATTAAATTCTGCGCAATAGGATTGCGGGTGTTGTAGTTACCACCCACACCGGTGTTATCCCAGGAATACTGAAAGCTGTTAGTTAACGAATAATAGGTCGGGTTATCTAAGCCACGAAACGACTGTAGGTTATAGACTGTCAAACCATCGCCGCCACCCCAAGCACCACCCTCGCCGGTATGGTTATAAACCACATCGATATACACCTTGATGCCCACATCGTGGAAAGCCTTGACCATCGCTTTCCATTCAGTGGTAGGCCCACCCGCAGATTTGTTCGAGGAATAACGTCGATCCGGTGCGAAGTAATTCAGCGTCATGTAGCCCCAGTAATTATCCCCGGCGGTACTGAGCGGATCGACGTCATTCGTGTCGTTTTGAGTTTCTTGCACCGGCAAAAATTCCACTGCCGTCACGCCAGTAGCCGCTAATGATGCCGCTTTAAGTGCCGCACCCGCATAGGTTCCGCGCAATGCCGCTGGCACGCTGGTGTCATTTTTGGTCAGGCCACGCACATGCACTTCATAGACGACATCATCTTTAAACGCGCGGGTCGGTTTTACGCCCACGGAGGTGGTGCTAGGCGCCAAAACCACGCCCTTGGGTGCGCACGTGCCGCTGTCCAAATTGCGATAGGCAGCACCACTGGCATAAATCGTACCGTTCGTGCAGGTGGGGGTGTTTGGATCCTGGCTCAGCTCAACTGCGTAGGGATCAAACAACAATTTATTGGGATTGAAGCGATTGCCGAGGCTATCGACATCGGTGACAAATCTGACCCCAGAACCTTTGGTCCAGGTACTGACATAAGGCCAGTTCGGCCCCCACGCCCGATAACCGTAATAAACCGCGCCGGTCACACCGTAGGAATTTTTTAGCGTCGCAACCGACGCTGTTTTAGACCAAACATTCGCGGCATCTTTCACCAAAACGTAATTGACTACCGACTGCGCGCCCGATGCGGTTTTGTAGATCGAAACCTCGATGCGCGTGGCGCGCGAGGAATAAACACGAAAGGTAATGTTGCTTTGCGTTGCATCATATTTCGCGCCCAAATTTTGCGCGTTGATCGCCGCATGCGCACTGTCAAACGACAACGCAAGCACGATTACGGAAAAGCACCCAGTCAACAAACTGTTAAGCCAACGCATCACAAGTCCTTTAAAAAAACTTCGTTGCTGCTTCGAAAGTATCGGCATGGACGCTTGCGAAGAAAATTGGAAATAGCGAATTTGGCTAATTAGGCAAATCTGCTGCATTCGACCAACCCTTCCCTGTCCAGGCTGGCGCTTAGCGGCATACTAGTTGTGTGCATTGCAACAAAGGATGTTTTGCAATCGTATTCATCGGTGGTTAGTTTGAAGGCACGCAGGGAAT
>JAYVAQ010000674.1:0-3122 GCA_043750875.1 Rhodanobacteraceae bacterium | reverse complement strand
ATTGGGATACCTAAAAGGCGATGTTGTCGGCCGTGGCTTTGACACAGGCTTTGAGTGTTGCTAGCGAATACTACGATTACGCACAGAACAAAACCGACCCATAAACCTCCAAATCCCTTTGATTCGAAAGCTGCCATATTAAAAAGGCATGAAATACATGCCCAGCGGTTGTCGATCAACACCGACTTATTTTTTACGAATAGATTGCAAAGTGCCTCACGCCAGTCAATTTTTTGGAAGTGAGGTTTCTTCTGACGATCAGTTAGCCTAGATTCTGCTTTCCAAATTAGCTGCGCCGAATTTATGCCAAGAACCTACTCGGAAGTTGTGATCAAGCAGCTTTCGTCAAAATCGTTCAACCGGTGTGCGTTCCCTGGTTGCACCTCGCCTATAGTTGAGTTGGACAACATTGTTTCAGGGGAAATTTGCCATATCGCAGCTGCCAATAAAGCTGGCCCTCGATATGACCCTACGCAAACCGCTCAACAGCGCAACGGTGTCGATAACCTCATCATGCTTTGTGGTCGTCACCATAAAGTTATCGATTCGGATACTGCGACTTATACGGTCGAAAAACTCCGATTAATGAAATCCACTCATGAGAGTTCGCCACAGTCAAAAATTGCAGAATTTACCGCGCTTAAAGCGTTGCTAACTTGGTATGCGAAGCCAAAAGTTGTGAGGCAGACGATGATCAATAGCCCCGGAGCCATTCAGGGCGCGATTATTCAAGTTAAAGTACAAAAAGGCCAATTGCCCAAATTTAACCCAGCCACTGATTCAATCGGCGCCAGCGCGCACCATCGCAATTACGTCCTGCATTTAATTAATCGATCAAATGAGTTTGCCTCAAAGCAAAAAGGTCGCGAGTTTGGGCATGGTGCGCTCTACGGAATTATCAATCGAACATTTGGCGCAAAGTGGGATTTAAATTCCATTGATCATTTTGACGAACTGTGTCTATTTTTGCAGGGCAGAATCAACAACACCATTATTGGGAAACAAAATCGCGCGCAGGGAATTCGGAATTACAGTTCCTTCGAGGAATTCAAACGCCGTGGGTTGAAATGATCGCCTAGGCGGTTAGCTATGTACCAGCGTGATCCTAATACGCCGTGATTCGCCCACATTCTGTACCTCTGGCGTGGCCGACATCGTTGCAATCAACGTCCTTAAAATTTCTTTTAAGTCAAATTTTGCATGGCGAAAACATGATCCGGTGCTGAAAGCTTAAGCCGTGACTTTGGAACCGTTTAACCACCCACAGTACTTCACAGTTTTATTTACTGTTTTAGGTGAGAGAAAAGTGCGGGTCAGGTGACTTTTATTTTCCAGCACCCTATGCCAATCGTATTAGTTGCAGAAGTAAATCAAAAATAAACAAAACCGTCACCTTGAAAATTTATTGATACGAAATTTTCATAGAAGACGTTTACGGCAGTGAGTAAGAAAAATGTAGTTCACCTAGGGGATTTCATGGTTTTTCGAACAACGCGCTTTCGATTCGTTCTCGCTGCCGCACTCAGCGCTTTTGTTCCCTCGGTTTTTTCCCAACCCGCCACACCGCCAACACCCCACGTCGAAGCGCTCATAACGCACGATTTAAGCTCCGATTCCGTCGGCGCAACACCCGGTGATTTTCGTGTCGATGAAGGCGGGGCGGCAAGCTACACGCTGCCAATCCTGTCGTTACCGGGCACCGCTGGCCTTTCGCCTAAACTATCACTGGATTACTCCGCACGCGGTTCGGTGGGTGCCATGGGCACCGGCTGGATGCTGTCCGGCCAATCCGCGTTTACGCGTTGCAAGAAAACGGTCGAGTCAGGTGATGGTGCTGGGCCGCACGCTGGTGTGGATTTTGCTGATGCCGCGAACGTCGCGCTTTGCCTGGACGGCCAACGCATTTTTTCAGTGACGGATACATGCCCGGCCTTAGTCGATGTTGGCTTTGCCGGTCGCCCGTTTCGCACTGAATTAGATCCCGCAACGCGCATTTGCGGCTACTCGACCGTGTCCAACACCGCCGAGATCGACTTTTGGCTGGTGTTTGGCAAAGATGGCACGCTGCGACGCTACGGCTACGCTGGGAATTCGGCGCTGCGCCCAAATAATGCCTTGACCGGTGCGGCCTTATCCACCGGCTATGTTGTGCAAGCGCTAGATCGCATCGCGGATGCCACCAGCAACACGGTGGATTTTCTCTACAGCCCGAATGTTGCCACCGGTGAGCTGCTATTGCTGCAAGCCAGCTACACCGGCAAGGTCGCAAACCGTTTAAACATGGCCGCTGGTTATACGCGTGCGCCGTTTGCGCGCACCGCGATGGTGTATGAATCCTTGCCCGTCGACGCGCAGCGGATCGATTATTTTGGCGGCTCCAAATTGGCGCTGACTCAGCGCCTGATTGAGATCAATGTGTATGGCCCGGCGAATAATGGCGCAAATCCAAACGCCGAGGTACAGGCGCGCCGCTATCGCATGAGCTATGCGCAGGCCAGCACCGGAACGCGTATGCCGCGTTTGATTGCGGTGCAAGAATGCGCGCCAGCACTGGGTGCGGTGGCCGAAGTTTGCTACCCGCCGACGCGTTTTGCCTGGAACAGCGAAGCCGATAATGACTTCCCTGAAGGCTATTTGGCACCCGGCACGTCACGCTCTTACAGTAATTTGCTTAACTTTGCGGTGGATTACAAAACCGGCGATATCAATGGCGATGGCCGCCAAGATTTGGTGTATCTCAAAGATCGCAATTGCTCCGGCAACTCAAGCGCCAATGATGTCGATAGCAACCCTGCCAGTACGACCCGCTTTCGCTACATGGTGGCATTGGGCGATGACTCCGGTTTGCAAAGTTCCACGAACGCGAATGTGTTTGTGCGCCGCTCGCCACCGGGATCGGCGACGCAAATTCCGAGCTGTCAGGACAATGGCCCGGCCACCAATTTTGATGCCAATCAAGCGATCCGCTGGGATTTAATCTGGTATTTATTTGATCTGACCGGCGATGGCCGTGATGACTTAATTGCGCAGGTGCCGGATTTTGCCGTGTGTGCGAGTTGTTATCACTGGCAGGTGTTTGCCGCCACCCAAATCAATACGCGGTGGACGTTCACTAGCACGGG
>JAYVAQ010000673.1:0-5038 GCA_043750875.1 Rhodanobacteraceae bacterium | reverse complement strand
CCTCCGGCCATTCCCGAGCAAGTTTAGAAAAATACTCTGCTGCTTGATTGCCGTTGCCTAGCGCTACTTCGACCAAGGATAATTGATACCAATCACTGTGGTTTCCTGAGTCGAGTTCAGTAGCCATAAGTAAAAAGCTAAGAGCATATTCAAATTGTTCGTTCATCAAAGCCATACTTCCCGCGAGTGAAAGTGTGTCGTATCGCTTTTGCTCTGACAATGCGTGAAACATCGGGTCCGAAATAACTTTGGTTAAAATTGTAACAGCTCGCTTAACATCTTCGGTATCAGCCAGCGCTAAAGCACTGTTTACTTTATTGAGATATGAAGATTCAGCCTTCGTATTTTGTGAGTTTCGGTCGATCACGTCTGTGCCTGCTTGAACTGGGCTTACAACCGCACAACCCGCTGCCATAAGGGTCAGAGCGACTATCCAAATGCAAATAAAAATACGCATACTTGATTCCTAACTATCAACAGTGATCACGATTAGAACCGATCATCGCTCGAAGTCATAGAAGCTGTTTGATCGGGTAGCTTGTTTAGTCAAACTTAGATTTGCATTTTCCGCGCTATCTTCCGATCTGTAGCGCAGGCCCAGTTTGGTAATCGCCAGCCGCGCGCTTTGCCACGTCCTGAGTTAAGGTAGCGCCTTAAGTTTTATTAAAGGTTGCACCCATGACAAATAGCCCTGGCGCTGCGTTTTCTGCGCCGCGATGGATCGCGACCCAGGCCGACTGCGATCAAGCCGTAAAAGAGCTTGAATCGTCTGATGTGATTGCACTTGACACCGAATTTGTGCGGCGCAAAACCTATTTCGCTGAGCTTGGATTGATCCAAATCGCCAGCCGTACCGGCGTGTATTTGTTTGATCCAACCGCTGCCTATGACGACGCAGCCTTAGGCGCATTACTTAAAAACCCAAATGTGCGCAAAGTGTTGCATTCGGTCGGTGAAGATTTGGAAGTGCTGCGCGACCGCTTTGGCGCGCCCGCTGGGCCGATTTTTGACACCCAGATCGCGGCATCATTGGCGGGTTTGGGGGCCATGCAAAGCTTGGCAAAACTAGTGCAAAACCTGCTTGGCGAAACATTAGACAAATCAGAAACCACCTCCGATTGGCTCAAGCGCCCATTAACGCCCGGGCAAATTGAATACGCTGCCACCGATGTGCGGGTGTTGCTGCCGATGTTTGACTTGCTCAACGCCAAACTTAGCGAGCTAGGCCGTACCGATTGGGTGACTGAAGATTGCGCGCGCGTGTTTGAAAAGGCCCTAGCGAATGAAGCCGACCCGCAGCCGCATCACAAAATCAAAAGTACCCACTATCTAGTGGAAGAAAGTCAGCGCAAGCTTTGGCGCGTACTGCACTGGCGCGAAGCCAAGGCACGCGCTCGCAATTTACCGAAAAGCTGGGTATTAGATACCCAAGCCGCATTCGAGATGGCCGAGCGCCTGTGGCGCGACGAAAATCACTTCCAACGCGAGCTGGACGCAAAGGCCCCCAAATCCAGCAAGCGCGGCCCGGAACTATGGGCATTGCTAACCAAACCTGCCGATGACGCCGGATTCGAGCCCGCACCACGGCCGCTAAGCGCTGTGCTCAACGAACGCTACAAACACCTGCGCGCTGAAGTCGAGGCGCGCGCCGCCAAGCTCGAGCTGGCGCCCGAGTTAGTCGCTACCCGCCGTATGCTGGAATCACGCGTGCTGGGCAAGCCCGATACGGACGAATGGTTGGGCTGGCGCGGGGTGGTTTTGAAAGGTATTTAGTGACGCGACTGTTACCTCAACTTGTCATTGCCAAACGCTAGAGCAATAAATGATCGAAGAAACCATCACTTTGTACAGGCCAACCGGGCCGGACGAGCTTGAATTAGTGCGCAGAAGTGGTTTTAAGGCGTGGCCGCCAAGATTGCCAGGTCAGCCGATATTTTATCCAGTAACAAATCAAGCTTATGCAGCTCAAATTGCTAGGGGCTGGAACGTAAAAGCCAGTGGTCATGGTTATGTCACTCGATTTCAAGTTCGTGCCAGCTTCATGGCCCGATATACCTTAGAAACAGTGGGCGGCTCCGGACATACTGAGTGGTGGATTCCAGCAAATGACTTAGCGGAACTCAATAGCAACATCATCGGTTTGATCGAGGTAATTGATGAATTTCATGCTTGAAAAATGCAGGTTGGAGAACAACCGATTTGTTCGGGCGTGTCGCCGTGGGTAGTTCGTCGGTTCCTGAAATCACCCTAGACTACGCCTGCTTCGGCGGCAAAACCGGCGTGCCGCTATTGCTGATTATGGGTTTAGCGACACAGCGCACGGCGTGGCCAATGGCCTGGATTGATGCCTTAGTGGCGCGCGGTTTTTATGTGATTACCTTTGACAACCGTGACATTGGTTTGTCGACGCGTTTGGAGCACTTGGGCACACCAAAACTAGCGCGCGTAATGTTGCGTCGTTTCATTGGCATTGGTACGTCGCCACCTTACACTTTAACTGATATGGCGGCTGACACGCTGGCGCTATTGGACTTGCTGAAGATTAAAAGCGCACATGTTTTAGGTGTTTCGATGGGCGGCATGATTGCGCAACGCTTAGCCCTGGAACATCCAGAGCGCGTGTTGAGCTTGACGCTGATGATGACGTCTAGCGGCCACCCCTTGTTGCCGCCGCCGAATTGGTCGGTAATGAAAATATTCTCTGCAAAGCCGTCGGCGGGCATGCCAGATCGCGAGGCAGCGGTGGACTATTTGCTGCGTTTGTTTGACGAAATCGGCAGCCCCGGATATCGAACGCCACCTGAGCTGCGCCGTGCGCGCGCCCTGGAGCAAGTGAATCGCAGTATGGCCGGAAGCGGCGCGGTGCGGCAGTTAGCGGCGATCATGGGCGATAGCAAGCGCTGGCGTTTGTTGTCAAAGCTCAAACTTCCAGTGCAAATTTTGCACGGCGTGGCGGATAAAATGGTGCCGATTGCGCATGGCAAGGATTTAGCAAAACGCATTCCTGGTGCCAAATTCGAGATTATTCCAGGCCTAGGCCATGATGTGCCCGAGGCATTAGCGGGGCTGATTACTGATCGCATGGCAGTCATCGCTGGCTTAAAATGAATATGTCGGGTTTGCCCAGTAGTTTGATGACGCGCCTGCAACAGCGCCTTTTGCAACGCGCTGAGCAGGGCTTGAAACGTACGCTGGTGCCGTGTTCGCCGGATTCGGATGGACACATCAACCGTTTAGGCCAACGTGTGCTCGATTTTTCCAGTAACGATTATCTGGGCCTTCGCAGCAATAACGATATCAAAACTGAATTTGCCCGCGCGGCCGCACAGTATGGTTTGGGTGCGGGTGCTTCGCATTTACTGGGTGGGCATCATCTGGAGCATGTGCGCTTAGAAAATGCGCTGTGTGATTGGACTGGGCGGCCCGCAGCGGCGCTGTTTAGCTCGGGCTTTCAAGCTGCCTTGGGTGCGTTTGGTGCGCTGGCAGAGCCGCAAGATTTGGTGCTTGCAGATCGTTTGGCGCACGCTTGTTTGCTGGACGGCGCGCGTTATGCCGGTGCCACGCTGCGGCGCTTTGCGCACAATGATTTGGCGTCTGCCGCGGATTTATTGCGCGCGACAACGTCAAATGGCGTGCGTTGGCTGGTCACTGAATCGGTATTTAGTATGGATGGCGATCAGGCGGAACTTCGCGCGTTCAGTAATTTGGCCCGGCAAAATAGTGCCGCGCTGATGTTGGATGAAGCGCACGCGATTGGCGTGCTTGGCCCGCAAGGGGCGGGTTTGGCGCGTGCGATTGGCTTAGATACGCAAAGCTGCCCGGTATTGATGCTGACTTTTGGCAAAGCGTTGGGCAGCGCCGGTGCCGCGATTTTGGGCTCTACGGAAGTAATTGATGCCATTATCAATTTTTCCCGCCCGTGGATTTACACGACAGCGATGCCGCCTGCCGTAGCTGCGGCAACCTGCAAGGCCGTTGAAATTGCGCGTGGTGGCAATGCGTTGCGCGCGCAGTTGGCGGAAAATATTGCGCATTTTCGGTCGATGGCAAACGCTGCTGGGCTGGCGATTAGCGCGTCCGAAACGGCCATTCAACCGATTTTATTGGGTGACAAGGACGTTGTAGCGATTAGTAGCACGTTGATGCAACTAGGTTTTTATGTTCCCGCCGTGCGGCCACCGACCGTACCCAAAGGTTCTGCGCGCTTGCGGGTAAGTCTGCGTGCGAACCATAGCCGCGCGCAAATTGATGCTTTGGTCGGTGCTTTGGCGAAGGCTGTAGATGACTAACTCCAATGACTTCCGACCGCTGGCTGAGCGCATGCGCCCGCGTGAAATCGGCGAAATTGTAGGTCAACCGCATTTGACCAACCCGGACAGCGCGTTGATGCGGGCACTTGCGGCGAAACGGCCGTATTCAATGATTTTGTGGGGCCCGCCCGGCTGCGGCAAAACCACGCTCGCGCGTTTGGTGGCGCAAGCTTGCGGTGCCGAATTTGTGCCGATTTCGGCAGTGTTGGCGGGCGTGGCGGAATTGCGGCAAGCGGTGGCGCTGGCAAAAAGCAATCGTGATTTGAAACGCCAAACTGTAGTTTTTGTCGATGAAATCCACCGTTTCAATAAAGCCCAGCAGGATGCGTTATTGCCGCACGTCGAGGACGGCACGATTGTGCTTATCGGTGCCACCACTGAAAACCCGAGCTTCGCCGTCAATGGCGCGCTGCTGTCGCGCGCGCGCGTGCATGTACTGAAGGCGGTGGAGCCGCAGGCGATTGTTGAGTTACTCGAGCGGGCCTTGGCCGATATTGAGCGCGGCTTCGGCGGTAAAAGTCTCGCCGAACAGGCGACACGGCAAACAAGTGCCGATGCTGGCGCGCTCAAACGCATAAGCGAATTTAGCGACGGCGATGCTCGGCGTGCGCTGATTCTATTGGAGGTAGCTGCAGAAATTGCGGGTGATGCAGAGATCTCAACTGACCATGTAGAGGCGGCCGCGGGCGATGGCTACCGGCGCTTTGATAAAGGCGGTGACCTACATT
>JAYVAQ010000672.1:0-12311 GCA_043750875.1 Rhodanobacteraceae bacterium | reverse complement strand
CGCGACCTTGCGCCACTGGTTTGCGGTGCAGGGAAATGCCGATTTAGCCAGCCTGGGCGCGCAGGCACTGGATGCGCTGCAGGGTGGGTTTAAGATGGTGACCGCAAGGGATTAACTAACCAATGTATTTTGAAGCAAGAAACGGGCGGCGTTGTTTCGACACTGATCGTGGGCATACTGAAGTCAAGTACGCTTTTCCTCTGCCCCCAGCCAGCTCTTTTGGAATGCCATGCCTGAAATCACAACAATTGGCGAACTACTTCATTGGTCGTACGCAAATCTCGCGATGGCGCACGCAGGCATCACCGCTAAGTCGGAGAAATACGGACGCACGCAGTTCATGGTTCGTTCGCGCCTTTACTCGGGGCTCAACAAGAACACGATGAATATTGGCCCGCTCGCGGATGACGAACGGTTAAAAATGGTGTTGCCTCAAGCCTGTTGCTATTGTGGAAGCCGGTTGAACTTGTCGATTGACCATCTGATTCCAACCAAACGTGGCGGCGCAAATACCGGCGACAACCTTGTTTGGGCTTGTCGCCCTTGCAATAGCTCTAAATGCGCCCTTGACGCGCTTGAATGGTTAGCACAGCGCAATCAATTCCCGCCGATTTTTTTGCTCCGGCGTTATTTAAAGCTAGCGATAGAAATTAGCAAAGGAAAAAGTCTCATGAATACGCCGATAGCTTCGGCGCCACTGCTTCCTTTCGCATTGTCAGCGATACCAAAGTGGTTTCCTCCGCCCAACGAATTGCGGCTGTGGGTAGTCGATCTGGAGTGACGCTCACCTCTCCAGACTGCGGTCACGTTGGCCGCCATTTTGTCGTCCGACGTTAGTTTTTACCCCAAGGCGGGATCAGCGTCATTAATTTGCTCAAGCCTGGATTCTCTTGTTCGGGGCGATCTAAAATCTCAATAAATGATTCAAATTGACTCGCGGAGACAACAAAAAGGCGTTGGTCAAGCAAAGTTTGCTCTGCGGCTTGACACGCGCTTTCCAAAATGAAATCACTGAGCGATTTGCGCCCAACATCTGCTGCACGACGCATCAATATTTCCTGCGCGGGTGTAGCACGTAGTGTTATCAGGGCGGAACGTTTTGCCGAGATGGCATGCATAAAAGTCCAAAAAGACTGGGAGTCGCTTTGCTGTTAGCAATGCTAATCGATTTCGCTTTCTAAAAAAGCAGTAGGCAATCCCCCGCCAACTATGTGAAGCTTTCATCGCCGTTCACGGCAAACAAGCCAGTAGGAAAGTTCATCACTACATAAACTTAAGGAGACTTTATGATCGGTTACGTAACTTTAGGCACCAAAGATTTGCCGCGTGCGGCGGCGTTTTATGACGCTTTGCTGGGCGAAATTGGCGGCAAGCGCATGATGGAATCAGACAGTTTTATCGCTTGGACCGACGCCAAAAACGGCCCAGGCATTGGCATTACCTACCCGTATGACAAACAACCCGCCTCGGTGGGCAATGGCGTCATGGTGGCCTTGGAAGTTGGCAGCAGCGCCGATGTTGATCGCGTGTATGCCAAGGCCATTGCCTTAGGCGGCACTGATGAAGGCGCGCCGGGTTTGCGCATGGAAGGCTTTTACGCAGCGTATTTCCGTGATTTAGATGGCAATAAGCTCAATGTCTGTTGGATGACATTCCCAGTCTGAGCCGCAAGCTCAGACTGTTTAACATAACCGCCCAGCTACTTTCCTTGGAATGAATACAATGAACCGAACCTTGGTTAGCGCCGCATTATTACTTCTCCTGAGCGCCTGTTTTGAATCGCACACGCCGCTGGGGCCGCCGGGCGCAATCGCGCGCGGCTCCAGTTTCGTTGGCACTTGGCGCTGCCATACGCCGACAATGGAAAGCAATGAAATCATGACGATTACGGTGCTGCCTTTCGACGAGCAGCAGCTACTGGTCGAATTAAAAGAATCGGTGATGGTTGGCGACGTCGAGCAATCCCGCCCGTCCGACATCGAACGCTATCGCTTTTATCCAAGCCAAATAGCTTCAAAGTCTGGTGCACAAATTCTGTGGAATGCGCAGGAACTAGGTTTGAGCGCGACTGCTCCAACTTGGGTATTTGTACGCATCAAGCAGGCAGGCAATTCCAGTCTAACCGCGCAAATCGTGCAAGATAGCGCGCTGCTTGGCGAAAACGAGTTGCAAAAACTCAACGATTTACGAAAGCGCGTTGGCGACGAGGCGATTTACGGCGAGGCGATTAGTTGCAAACGGGTAGCGAACGCAAACTAGTGGCAAAACGTTTCGAGCCCGGTATCAATCAAGCAAAGGCAAGCAGGTATGAGTGCTATTGATGCGCTAATTTCGCAGCGCATTCATGCAGCACTGTCATGTTTTGACGTAGCCGAAGCGTTGCCAAGCGCGCCGCAGGCGAAACCGTGCACGATTGTGGTGCCAATTTACAACGGTGCCGCGCAGGTTCGTCGTTGTCTAGCCAGCTTGCTGCGTTACACCGATACAAGACACACAATTGTGCTGGCGGATGATTGCAGCCCGGATTTAAGCTTCGCCGCAGAGCTGCAAGCGTTTGCACACCAGCACAGCCACGTGCAATATCTCAGGCGGGCAGAAAACTTGGGCTATTTGGACAACGTCAACGCTGCTTTGAACGCGATCGCGGGCGACGTGGTGTTGCTCAATAGCGACACTGAAATCGGGCCAGAATTTATTGAGCGCCTACAGCGTGCTGCCTATTGTCGGGCAGGCGTTGCGGCGGCTTGCCCACTGTCAGATAACGCAACTTTACTCAGCATCGCCGATAGCTCTTGGCTGGCGCAATTTACGACGCCGCAGATTCAAGAGGCGCTTGCCCAATGCGCGCGTGCACAATTTCCGAGCTTGCCCACGGTGGTGGGTTTTTGCCTATATCTGAGGCGCGATGCGCTTGACGCGCTGGGCGTATTTGATCGCTTTTTCGCCCCTGGCTATGGCGAGGAAGATGATTTCGCCCAGCGCGCACGCGCCGCAGGCTGGGAGTTGGTGGCAGCAACCGATGTGTTTGTGCGCCATGCCGGCGGCGTTAGTTTCGGGCGTGACGCCAAGGTGTTGGAACTACAAACGCGGCACGCTGCCCGGTTAGCTTGGCGCTGGCCCAAGCATGAATCGGATGTAAGAACCTGGTGGCGCGACTGGCCATTACGCGAACAGTCCGAACGCTTGCGGCGCCTGTTGATGGCAATGCCAGCGCTCAATGCGCCCGGCAAAATCACCGCGTCTAAGCCAAATATTCTGCACGTGCTGCATCGTTTAACCCGCGTTGGCGGCACCGAAAATGTCGCCCGTTCACTGGTTGATGCACTTTGCGGTCAAGCCGAGCAAACCATCGTTGCGATAGATCCGCTGCCAGGCGCTTGGTGCGACGCGGTTGAAAGCCACCTCGCAAACGGCACACGCTTACTGATGTTTAATAGCGCCAATGTGCAAGCAAACCAAAAAATTGCAGGATTGGCCGCCGATTTATCCGACCCGGCGCTGGAACGCAGCTTCGCACGCTTGTTGTGCGGCGGCGGCTTTGATTTAGTCCACATCCATCATTTGGCGGGCTGGAACAGCTTGCTTTTGCCCAGCATTGCGCATGCAATGGGTGTGCCTGTGGTGTTGGGCTTGCACTGTCATTATTCGCTATGCCCAGATACTGAGATGATGCAAATCCCTGCTCACACGCCGTGCAGCAAGCAAAGTGCGCTCGGCGATGCGCAATGCATGTCTTGCCTTGAAACCCGGCAAGCAAAACGTTTGGGCACGGCTACGCTGCCAGCACTCAACAGCTATCTAGATGCACGTAGCGTGTTCTGGCAACGCTTGGTCAGTGATTGCGCGGCATTGATTTCCCCGTCGAGCTATCTGGCTCGGCGTATCACTGCGAACTTTCCTCAAGCTCAGGTAAAAATGCATTTGATCGCGCATGGGCTTGCGACTGTCGAGCTGCGTGTGGCACAGGCAGCAGTGCTACAAATGCGCGAAACGCCGACGCTAAACGTCGGTTTTTTAGGCGGCGATGGGCCGCACAAAGGCTTTGCACTATTAAAGAAAATCGCGCTACAGACGCAGCATTTGCCAATTCACTATGCCGCTTTTGGTATCGGTAAAGCGGACGAGAGCCTGCCTAAGAATCTGGCGCAGCACCGCGCCTTCGCGCCCATTGATCGCAGCCAGAATCTGATCACGCTAGATTTAATTTTACTGCCCTCATTAATGCCGGAAACATTTTCGCTCGTGCTTTCCGAGGCGCAGGCCTACGCAATTCCGGTAATTGCTGCGGATTCCGGTGCGTTTATCGAGCGCATTGAGCACGGTGTGGATGGCTGGCGTTTACAGGCCACAGATGCTGCTGCCTGGGTTGAGTTGCTTTCCGAATTGTGTAGCGACAAAGGCCGGGAAAAATTGCGCTCAGCCCGCCAAGCTTTGCTGCAAAAGCCACCCATTAGTCTGGAAGTCCAAGCGCAAGTTTACTGGGGTATCTATCAAGATTTAATTTGTCAAGATTTAATTTGTGCAAGCCAACCTGCACAAACCAATGCAAAGCCCTTGGTGCCTAAGTTGAGCCGGGATCCAGCGAGCCTGCGTTTGCAACAAAGCGTGCCGACTGCAGCGCGTTTGCATCCACTCGAATTCGTGCAGCCACGTGCGACGCGCGCTTTGCCACAGCTTGTTGCGATTGCGCGCGATCACTGGGCGCAAAGCCAGTATCGCCTGCATTTACCGCTAGCAGCGCTTGCCGAATCAGGAAAAATAGCGGCACCAGCGATTTGGTGTTCACGTCACGATGCGCTGCCGCAGTTGCATGAAATTTTGCGGCTAGAGCCTGATACGGTTGCCTTTTTACATGGCTTGGACGAGGCCACTTTTGGCCTTATCGAGGCGCTCAGCGCGCAGCCCAGCCGGCCGCGCTTAGTGTTCCTGCTGGACGATCTAATTTTCGCAGAGCAAGCAACGCCGCTTGCGTCCACTCGCGCCACTCTGCTGCAGATTTTGCTCAAAGCGATCCAATGGTGCGATGTCTGCATCTGCACTACGGATGCACTGGCGAATGCGCTGATCGCCGAATTCAAGCTGGCGCCGGAAAAATTAGCCGTGTTGCCGAACGCCTTGCCCAAGCTCGCTTGGCAACAGCGCCGTTGTTTACCTAACACTGGCCTGCGTGCCAACGCAGGGCCCAACGCAAAACTCAACGCAAAGCTCAGAGTAGTTTGGGCCGGTGCGGCGCAACATCAAAGCGATCTAGATTTACTTTTACCGGTGATTGCGGCAAGCAAACAGCGCTATCAATGGGTGTTTTTCGGGCTGTGTCCGACCGGACTAAAGCACGATCCCGCGATCGAATTTCATCACCCCGTAGAATTTTCCGACTACTCAGCAAAACTAGCGGCGCTAGATGCAGATATCGCGGTCGCGCCATTGCTCGATACGGATTTCAATCGCTGCAAAAGCCCGCTTAAGTTACTCGAATACGCAGCACTTGAACTGCCCGTGATTGCTTCCAATGTGCACGCCTACCGCGCTGCGCCTATTTTGCATGCCGACAACAGTAACGCTTGGCTAGCAGCGCTGCATTCGCTTGAAGCGGAGTCCTACCGAGCCGAGCGTGCTCTGGCGCTAAAAGCCTGGGCGATGGAAAACCACTGCTTGTCAACTGAATTGATACAAACAGCTTGGTTGAAAGCCTTGTTTTGTCACTGATCGCACATGTTATGCTCGAAACCCGACTAAAAATTCAGTGACTTTGACGAATGAATACACAAATTGCGCGCGCGGCTAGCCTGGGAATTGCAGTTTTAGGCACGCAAATAGTTACTCATGATGTACATGCCGCCGCAATCGGCGCGCAAAACAGCGCCGCTGACTATTCCGCGTTTATCGGATCAGACGATTCGCTAGATACAAAAGCCATGCTCGAGGCCAACACCGCTTCTGTTTTGGACAGTTCTGGCTGCGTCAATGTCGCCGCCGATACCAGTGGGCTCTTTGGTTGGTACTCAGAACCAGTGGTCATTCCGCACGCGGCATTTGCAGCGACTGAGTCCATGGGCCAAGAGATCGCCTCTGCTGGCAATACCTTAGCGTTGCTGTCTAACTTCCGTGTCGCGATTTTTGAAAACAACGCACAGAACATACCTGAGTTTCAAACGCTTACGCCAGGCGATGCCAATGGGCCGTTCCGTCAAGTTGCAGTCGCACCCAATGGGTTGGAAGTCGCCGTTTCGGACGCAACTGGCTACTTAACGTTTTATCGACGCGACCCTGTGTCAGGTTGGCAAGCCGCAGAGGCGGCGCAGGTTTTTGCTCCTGTCCCAGGTAGTAGTCAACCCTTAACCGGCAAAGCTTTAGCATATTCAAGCGATGGCACTCAGCTATTTGTTGATCTTCAGGGGCAATCGTCTGGCGTGCGTATTTTTGAGCGCGGAGTCGATGGTGATTGGGTGGTCAGCGCAAAGATTGTTCCTGGAAAATTTACCTCGGTAAATGAGCGGATTGTGGGGTGGAGCGCGGATCGCTTGCTCGTGTCGGATCAAGATTCCCTCTTGGTTTACAAGCGCGGCACCGGTGATTTTGAGTTCAGCCATGCAATCAGCTTGGGCGGTGTGCCTACAAAAATAAACGTCTTTGGCGATAATTTCAGTATCAGCACGCTCGGAGCGGTCACTTTTTATAGATTTAATGGACTGCGTTTTGACCGGGCATTCACAAGGTTTCAACCGCTAGCGGATGTCGCTGTCATTGATGCAACGAATTTCCCAAGTGGCCCTCTATTTGCAGCGGCAGATCCAGGCGCAGCGGGTGCCTGTGGGCGGCTACGCTTTTTATTCGCCAATTTCCCGCCTGCTTTAGGAACGTTTGTACTGCCAGATCGGGTGCCATCGATCGTGAATGGCCCCTGGGGCGTAATTGCAACAACGATTTCCGCCAGTGGCACAGGCGAAATTTACATTGTGGCGCGGGATCGTATTTTTGGTGGTCAGAATCCACCGCTAGGTACTTTTAGCCCGGGCCAAGGTAGCTTTGAGTAACGGTCAATCATTCCAGGCTGTGCGCCCAAAGAGCGCAGCTATTGCTTTGGTCGGACGCGAAACACCGCACTGATGCGCGCGCCCTGCGGCCGTTTGGTCTTGGGAATGCCGTGGTCGTGCGTGAGCTGCGAGGCATGGCTCATGCTGCTGCGCCCAGGCGGCGTTTGCATGTAAGACATCGAACCAAGCCTGCGCTTTAGCTGCATCGACGAACCCCGGCCAATAGCGGATGCCGCCTTGGCTGTCATCCACCAGCTGCGTCATGGCATCGGCGAACAGATCCAAGGAAAACGCGGCGGAAGGCATCAGTGCAAATCCCGCGCGCATCAGCCGCGCGACTGCGCTTTTTCAACGGAGCCGCTAGGCACAAGTAACCCGGGGCAAGGAAGCATTGAGTGAAGCATTGACAGTCGTGCGGCGCACTCAACATAAGCCGCACGGCTCGTCTGCTTTTTTGTGTTAGAACGCGTAGCTCAACTTTGCATAATAAAATTTGCCATTAAAGCCAAACGGGGCCTCGCCGCGCGCATACGGCAAAATACCGGTGAAGCTGTTATCGATTGGGCTGCTAGATTGAAAGCCGTTAACATCTGTGAGCACGATTTTATTCAAGCGTTCGGGGTAGTTATTATTCAAATTCTCGGCACCCACGGCGAAATTCAAACTATTCCACTGATAGTTCAACGATAAATCCACCACCCATTCTGGCTTAAATGCTTCATCCTGCAGCGGGTTGGCACTCAGTAACTGATAGCTGCCGTAGCGCGTTGCGTTCAAACGCACGCCAAAATCGCCGATATACCAATCGCTGCCCAAAATCAGTTTGTCGCGCGGCGGCGCTAGGGTAATTCGACCGATTTCGACGCGACCAATGCGCTGCAGCGCCAAATTCGCCGCCGACAATGCCGCTGGATTGGGCGCAACGCGATCAATCTCGGTCTCATTACGGTTATAGGCGAGCGTGGTAGTTAGCGTGCCGTAGTCGTTCAAATTAAAGGTGTAGCGGCCAATAACGTCAAAGCCCTTGGTTGAGGTTTCCACCGCGTTGGTGAAGTAGCGCCCGCCTGTGACGCCGGCAAAGCCGCGCGTGGCTAGGAAATTGGTGACTGCAGTACCGGTCAAATTCTCGCTGAGTACGATCCGATCATCGATATTGATCCGGTATGCGTCCACCGTGATGCTTAGCTTATCAATCGGCTGCAAGACAAATCCCAGCGAATAGTTACGGGTTTTTTCGGCCTTTAACGGTTCTGCACCCAGCGCTATCGCAACTGGCGAGCTAACCGGAAAGGTGCGAATGTCGAAAGGCTGGCCATTAATGAAGTTCGTTGATGTGGTGGAATAAAACTGCTGCTGTAAGTTCGGCGCGCGAAAACCAGTGCCCGCAGTGCCGCGCAGTGCCAACACCTCGTTGGCTTCAAAACGCGCCGAAAGCTTGCCGCTGGTGGTGTTGCCAAAATCGGAATAATCCTCAAAGCGCAGGGCCGCACCCAAAGTTAATGCCGCGATTGGATTGCCTTCAAAGTCGGCGTACGCCGCATAGTTGTGGCGCGAGGTATCAATCGCATCAGAGGGCCGAAAGCCAGGGAAAACTTGCGAACCAGTACCGAAATAGGAATTCGGCTCGCCCGCAGTGATGCTAAATCCCTCGCGCCGATATTCCGCGCCAAATGCCGCGTTTAGCCCGCTTTCCAACCATGAAACATCCAGGTTGTTGCGTAAATCCAAATTGAATACGGTTTGATCTGCACCCAACGCACCGGCATCAAATACTCTCTGGCTGGTCGGGCCAAGCTGCACATTAAGCGTGTCGGAAATAATGAAGTCAAAATCAGATTGCCCATAATTGACCGACGCATCCCAGGCCCAGCCCGACTCCAAGGTGCCGCGAACCCCGACCGCAATAGAACTATCGCGCACATCCGAGTTGATCAGTGGCAAAAACCCGTTCGGATAAATCGCGATAATGTTGCGCGCATCCAAGGCGCGCCTGAAAAAACCTGCAGATACACCGTCACGCTGGGCAAAGCTGGCAAAGCCGTAGGCCTCGGTTCCGCTATCGCCAAAGGGCAAGCCGGCGTTTAGAAATAAAGACGCATCCTGCGTTTCGGCATCACCGAAACGATGATTGAGTCGATTAATCGTCGCTTCGCGTGGATCCGGCCGTCCAGCCACCAAGGGATATTGTTGCCGAAAATCAGGCTCGCTGCGGTTTGTACTTTCTTTATCGCGAAATTCTGCGCTCAAATTCGCGAATCCACCCGAGCCAAAACTAAAGCCCATATTGCCCGCAACTTGCACGAGCGCGCCATCGCCTCGGTCATGAACGCCGTATCGCACGTCAACGCCGCCGCCGTGGTCGGCATCTTTTAAGACCACGTTAATCACGCCGGCAATGGCGTCCGAGCCATATTGCGCGGCGGCACCATCACGCAAAACCTCAATGCGTTGAATCGCCGTAGAAGGAATTGCATTGAGATCAACCGGCGAGGAGCCGCGGCCAACAGTGCCATTGACGTTGATGATGGCCGTGCGGTGCCGACGTTTGCCGTTGATTAACACCAAGGTTTGGTCCGGCGACAGGCCGCGCAACTGCGCAGGGCGCACATGGTCGGAGGCGTCGGTGATGGAGGTGCGTGGGAAATTAAACGAGGGAATCATGCGCGCCAAAACCGCCTGAATTTCCGGTGTTCCAGCATTTTCAATTTCTTCTGGGCTTAGCACATCCACCGGCGCTACCGATTCGGCGACGGTGCGATCCTTAGTGCGGGTGCCCACTGAAACAATGACGTCCAAGGTGTCTAAGTCTTTTGCTGCTTCCTCTGTCGAGGCAACGTTTGCTTGCGCCCAAAGCCCAGAGCTGGATAACGCGAGAGAAATACCGACCACTAACATTTGCTGGCGCATGCGAAACTCCAATTGTTAAGAGAAACTTATAGTGGGCCCATTTGCTGCGATCAAAGTGTGACGCCGATCTCATTTATCAAATTTAGGAAGATCCAGCGTGACCTCACTCCCGCTCAATAGTCGCCGGCGGCTTACCCGAAATATCATAGACCACGCGCGAAATGCCTTTGACTTCATTGATGATGCAGGACTGACAAAGTCCAAAAAGTCGTATGGCAAATGCGCCCAGTGCGCGGTCATCAAAAAACAAGTACTGGCTCATCAAGTAAGAAACATTGCGGCAGCATCGCTGGCGAAATGTAATCTAGATCCTGCGCGGACACTCCACAGCTAACAAAACTCGCACGCCATTGCTGCACGACGGTAATGATTAGATCAATTTCCCGGCGCGCATCCTCAAGCAATAGTCCGAAACGCCCTGATTGTGACAATAGGTTGTATACGCTCGCCGTGCGTCCGTAACTACCCACAGTGAGCGCTAACTCACGCCGCTCCAGGCTAAGCGCGGGCGTGGGAACCAGATCGTACGCGGGCGATAGACGCCAACCTTTAGGGCGACGCAGCAGCGCGTGATTGCGCGGGTGATCGTCGTTATTGGTGACCGCGGCGTTAAATACCATCCGCCGAAACAGCTCTAAGCAATCAGCCTCTGGCTTGTCTGACCAACGCCGCAGATTGTCGGCAAGCAAGGGATAGGACCAGCGTTCCCGGTTCAAATAGTTCTCGTCGCAGTCCAGGACCGTCAGGCCACTGACTAGGCCATAGCGTAAATAGCCCCGATCGGTATATTCACGATCAAAGCGTTGCAGCATCAGCACATCAGCTTCGCCTACGGCTTGCAGGCGCGCTTTGCTAACGTTTAGGCCGCAGCGGCGCGCAAGATCTAATGTGGCGTACTCAATGCGCTGCAGGTTGCATCGATCACCTTTTACCGGAAACTTGCCTAGCCATAAGGTGTTGGCATCCTCAATGGTGGCTTTGGGGCGCGCACCGCCCAAGCTGGTGCCGGGATCGAGCTGCTCTAATAGCAGCGTCGGCACCGGCTTTCCCTCGTCAATGGCCTGCGCGGCCGCAATTAATTCGCCCAGTTGATGCGTGCGGTTATACGGCCGCTTTGGTGCCGGCGGCTCCACATTCAAGCCAAAACTTAAATAACCCGCGCCATCTTGCGGGCCGTGCAGCAGGTAATCGAGTTCATGCAAATCACCTGCGCTACGTTCAAGTTTGCGCTCGATCACGCGCCGCCCCCAGGCGTCTGGACTGGCATCACGCAGTGCGCCGGGTATGCCGCCCAGTTGCGTGAACTCGTGTACGGACTTATTGAGCGGCAAGCGATACGGGTCGAGCTCCACCGCATCAGCACGCGCAAGATAACGATCCCCGTAGCGCAAGCGTCCGATCTGCGTACTATTAGCCGGGCTTTGCACTTTCAGCAACGCCGCTGGCACCGTCGTCAACGTGCCCGGTAGCTGGATATAAACATACGCCTCGCGCTCAGAAGTCATAGTCGCTATCCGCCTTGCGTGGCTTGCCCGCACGGCTTGGGCGACGCGATGCGTCTAGTGCTTTGCCATGTCCGTCGGTGTCCGGATCCGCCAATGCGTCCAAAGATGTTTCCAGGCCGAGTGCCCACAACACGGTGAAGCACACGCCGATTGCGGTGCCCGCTTTGCCAAGTTCCAGCGCACTCAGCGTATTGCGATTAATTCCGGCTTTGCTAGCAAGTTCTACCAACGACCAACCCCGCCTAATGCGCGCGATGCGAATGCGTTGGCCTAGTTGCACAACCGCTTCTGTGACATGGGCTGGAGTGACAAAAATGCTCATAATATTAGTTCTATCAGCGCTTAACGCCTAATATATTAGGAAAATTGGAGGGCGCATGGTAGCAAATATGAGTTGCGCCGATCAGGCAAAACGCAAGAATCAACTAGATTGCCCAGAATTTTAGGCACATCTAATTTCAACGCCTAAAATAATAGGCATTGCCACCAACAAAGAATTTACGCCTCAGCTTGAAATATTTCGTGTTGTCGTAGTTGAATTACGACAATCACAATCAAATAAAGCTTGGCACTGATTTGAAATAATGCTACATATCGTAGTATGGCTACGATTAGACGAACTAAACTAAACTCGCTCTACCGGCACTGGGCCTCAGGAACGCCACTGACCTCGGCGGATTTGGCGGCCCAGGGCATCTCTGCCGATCTGGCTGTCCACTACGTCCGCGCGGGCTGGCTACAGCGCTTGGCGCGTGGAATATATTGTCGCCCCAACGATACCCTCGAATTGCATCCCAGCCTAATCCTGCTGCAGCGTGCCGTTGCGGGGCTACACGTTGGTGGCAAGTCCGCCCTAGACTGGTAC
>JAYVAQ010000671.1:0-2176 GCA_043750875.1 Rhodanobacteraceae bacterium | reverse complement strand
CACGAATCTCGATGATTTCACCGTCGGATGCGGTGACCACTTGATTGGTCGCTTTAAGTTTGACCACGCACGGCCCTGTTTCCAAATCGAGTAGGCCATTGATTTCTATAATGTCGTCCATCGGTTCTACGTCCGCTTTGCACTTGATGCTGACTGCGTGTTCTTGCCGATCTGCGTTCATCAAAGTAACGGACGCAAAGCAATGCCCGCTTGCAAGCATTGCTGCACCCAACAAACTAGATCGAATGAGGCCTGACTGCCCACTAATTCGCGCGATTTTTGTCACTAAAATGTCTCCAGGCGATCCAATTTCGCCATGCAGGATATGTAACAGCAATTCAGCTGAACGGCCATCCTAAAAACACTTTACCCAAGCTAAATAGGCGTTTCGCAACTATTTTTCAAGATTGGCGAAAAAGACTTTGGCGCGCGTGTAACCGCCGCTTTTCGTATCAGCAAGCTAGACTAGGCGAAACTTTGTTGCGTTCACTACATGCCTTTTGACTCTTTTAGTTTTTTGCTGTTTTTTTCCACCGTTCTTTTGCTTGACCGCATCGCATGCGGCACGGCTGCGCGCAAACCAATCCTGCTAATTGCCAGTTGGATCTTTTACGCGGGCTGGAACCCCCTGTTTTTGCCGATGTTAATCGCCACCGGCACTCTGGATTGGTGGTTGGGTCGAAAGCTAATGGCGGCCTCCAATGTCGCGAAAAATCGCTGGCTGCTGCTGTCACTCTGTAGCAATTTAGGCGTGCTGGCGTTTTTTAAGTATCGGTTTTTCATAGCTAGCAATCTGGACGCGATATTTGGCACGGGCTTGCTTAGCGGCCTGCAAACTCCAGGCGCTGCCAGTTGGGTCTTGCCGGTTGGCATCTCTTTTTACACGTTTCAAAGCTTGAGTTATTGCATTGACGCTTATCGCGGCCAACTGCCACAAAAGCCCGTAAGTTGGTTGGATTTTTCGCTGTATGTGGCATTTTTCCCGCAGCTCGTTGCCGGGCCGATTGTGCGATTTGGCGATTTTTACCCGCAGCTTGCACGTAATCCACGCAGCAATGCCGCACAGCTTGGTACCGGCATTGCGTTGATAATCATCGGATTGTTTTTAAAAGTGGTTGGCGCAGACAGTGTGTTTGCACCTAGCACCGATCTGATTTTCGCTAGCGCTACTCACAATTTCAGCACAGCGTGGCTTGGTGCTATGGCGTTTAGCGGCCAAATATTCTGTGACTTTGCCGGCTATTCGCTGTGTGCAATTGGTGCGGCGCGCGCGCTGGGTTTTTGGTTGCCAGAAAATTTTAATGCTCCCTACGCTGCTATTGGATTTAGTGATTTTTGGCGGCGTTGGCATATTTCGCTGTCAAGCTGGCTGCGCGACTACCTTTACATACCGTTGGGCTGCAATCGTTTTGGCGCGCTGCGCACCTATGTCGCATTAAGTTTGACGATGCTGCTCGGTGGTCTCTGGCACGGTGCAGCTTGGACATTTGTAGCTTGGGGCGCACTGCACGGCTTGTATTTGGTCGTGGAACGGTTAGTGGGCCCGACGCTAACGCTATTCCACGCCAAGCAGTCCTGGCTGTTTGCCAAGCTTTTGCGCGGCTTGGGTTGGCTGCTGACCCTGCTGTTGGTGATGTTCGCTTGGGTTTGGTTTCGAGCTACTGACAGCACTCAAGCGATCACTATCTGTGTGCAGATGTTGACGCCCGGATCAATGTCAAGCAGCGATTTAAGCTCGGAATCCAAGTTTATGGCCTGCGGTTTTTTTGTGTTAATCGTCTTGCAGTTAGCGCAGCGGCGTTTTCAGCTGCTGGCACGCATACAAAAACTTCCGCCAATCTTGCTGGGTCTTCTGTTGAGCTTGTTGCTTAGCGCGATAGTGCTATCCCCAGGCAATGCGCGGGCGTTTATCTACTTCCAGTTTTAAATGAAAATGGCAGTTTAAAAAAAATATGGCAGCTTTAAAAAAATGCGGCAGTTCTAAATAAACATGGACACCTACAACACCACTAAACACTGGCTACTGACATTTTCCATCGCCGTGCTCAGCTGCGTGGTTCTGTGTGTGATGGTCGAGTTGCATCGCCGTGCGCAAGGCCACCTGCCTACCGTGCGCGATGATGTAGATCTCTGGGCGCTGGAACGGGCGCGTGTGGACAGCGCTGGGCCAGAGGCA
>JAYVAQ010000670.1:0-8314 GCA_043750875.1 Rhodanobacteraceae bacterium | reverse complement strand
GCATGTTTGACGCGCCATTCTGGAATCCAGGTTTGGTGGATCTAAGCAGCTCCGTTGAGTTCACCGCGCTTGCAGAGGCAGGCGCTGACTCCTGCTTAGAGTTAGCTGCGTACATGAGTCAAGCTGAGTTCTTGATTTACGGCGGCTTGGCGCAGGTCATGCAAAATTTGGACACGCTTTCCGAACGTGCTCGGCTGGCAATAACCCGGCAAGTGCGGATGCTGACCTTGCCTGGGGAAATGGGTGAGCGGATCAAGTTGATGGCGTTTTCGCGCGATTTGCCTGAATCCGCCCGCGCACCAGTATTGCACCGGTTTGGCTTGCGGGGCAGTCTTTAGTCTCACATTTTCCATTCGGAAAATGTGACTTGTCTTCTGGCTTCGGCGTTTTCCTGGCCCGCTCGCAAAAAATGTGGTTTTTGCTGCGCGTTTTCCGCAGCTGCGTTGGCAAGAATTTGTTGACTAGGCAAAGGCCAAAAAATCTAGGTTGAACTTTATGGCAAGAAAAAAATGCGCGAATTAAACCGAAAATCACTCTGGTGGGCGATTGCCTGGGGCCTGCTCGCGCTGGTTTTTATTGCGTCACTGATCCCAATGCCAGCCACAACAATGGAATTGCCGCAGGGCTTTGACAAGTACGAACATATTTTTGCCTACGCCGTCTTGAGTGGCTATTTTGGCCAATTGCTCAGCCGTTCTGCTCTGCACTTACGCTATGCACTAGCGTTGTTTTGCATGGGCGCTTTGCTTGAGGTGCTGCAGGGCTTCACCGGTTATCGCAGCCCGGATTTATACGATATGGCCGCCAATGGTATTGGTATTGTGTTGGGCCTGTTGCTGTGTCTAACGCCACTGAAAAGTATAGTGGCGCGGTTAGATTCCGAGTTTGCAGGCCGGAAAATAACGCCGCACCGATGATTGAGTAATGTCATCAAACTATCGTACACAGGGCTGAAGGCCCATTCCATCCCAGCCTGGGGCATCGCCCCAGGAATTGAAATCGATAATTTATGGGGGCTGAAAGTCTCCCTGGTGAGTCGGGCGCGCAAAGCGAGCGTAGTTGATGCACTTGTTGAGCACTATTTCGATAGCTTGATCCGAAGCGGATTGCCGAATGACGCCTTGTTGCCACTGAGTTGAATGTTGTTGATCCGCATAGCCTCTTGGATTTTGGAATTGACTTCGTGCCCGAGCGAGAGTTTCGCAATGAAGTACAACGCAATGAAAGTGCTGCCAATTATCGTCAGTGCGTCGTTGGGGATAATCATGCCAGCCACCATTATCAAAAGCGTCGCATACAAGATCCATGTGTAGACGGTACGGTACTCATAAACTATATGAGTCTCATTTTCTTCAATAATCTTGTATGGCTTCATCTTTTTTCCATAGCACTACGCAACTACTACTCCGACAACAGCGCATTCACCTCTTTCAAATCATCCAACGTGATCGTGCCCGCCGAAGATTTCAGCCGCAGGCCATTGACCAAAAAATTGTGGCGAGCTTGTGAGTAGTCGCGCTGCGCTTGGAACAACACTTGTTGGCTCAATAGCACATCGACAATGGTGCGCGTGCCGACTTCAAAGCCCGCTTCGGTCGCTTCCAACGCACTTTTGGCGCTAACTAAGGCCTGCTTGCGTGCGCCAACTTCACTGACACCAGCGATGACCGAGCGATACGCGTTTCGGGTAGCGCGCGTGATGGCGCGGCGCTCTTGCTCTAAGCGGTCTTTGGAAACTTCGGAGTCAAGCACGGCTTGGCGTATGCGCGAGCTGGTATTGAAGCCAGAAAACAGGGGAATATTGACGTTTATGCCAATCGAAGAGCCATCGCTATCGTCGGTGGAGCTAACGCTACGGCCAGGCGTACCGTTGTTGAAGCTCAAATCCGAGGTTGATCGACTGCCGTTGTTTGAATAATTAAAGTTGCTTGTGACGGTGGGATAGCGCGCCGCTTTCGCAGTGGCAATTTGTTGCTCAAACGCTTTCGTGTCGGCCACGCGCGCCGCTAGAGTTGGGCTAAATTTAATTGCACTCTCGACCCAGGTTTGCCAATCGGCAGGCGAGGGCGGTACCAGCGGAATTTCTGCGCGCACAACCACCACCGAATCAATCGTTTTCCCGGTCAGCTCAGTCAACGCCGCCTTCGCATCGTCCAATGCATTTTCGGACAAAATCGCTGCCGCAACTGCGCCATCATGGCGCGCCCGGGCTTCGTGTACGTCGGTAATTGCGGTCAAGCCGACGTTGTAGCGCTGCTCCGCTTGTTCAAGCTGACGCCCAACGGCTTTTTCCTCTGCCTGGGAGCTAGTGAGCGAATCCTGCGCGGTAAGTACCTGAAAATATGCCGTTGCTACCCGTACTAACAGCGCCTGCTCGGCGGCGCGGTAGGAAGCGTCAGCACTTTCGGCTTGTGCTTTGGCCGCCTTGAGGCGCGTGTAATTCGCGTGGTCATAAATACTCTGATTGAGCTGTGCGCCGTAATCATTGGCGTTGGTGGTGCCGGTGCCGGAACCCACGACAACGCGAGAAACGGAGTCTTTCAACGGGAAATTATTTTTTGAATGCTGATAGCCCGCCGACGCGCTGATTTGTGGCAGTAAGGCACTACGCGCTTGCACTATTCCTTCGGCGGCAATGTTGCGTGCGGCCTCGGTAATTTGCAGCTGCGGATCACTCGCGCGCGCGAGTTCGTAAGACTGCAATAAATCTTCTGCATGCAGCTGCGGCGCGATGGCGAGTGCGATGGCGGCAACAGATCCAGAAAATCCCGCGGCGAGGGTGGTCAATCGAGTGCTCATAATTAGTCCTATCAAATTCGTCAAAATTAGAGTTAAAAATTGGCTTTGCAGCATGAAGTCAAAGCACAAACGGCCTTGGCGCTGGCTCAGCACCCTGCAAATAAGGCAAGTCGGTTTCAAATAGCGAGAGTGTTTTCGGTAATTTAACCGTGCCGCTGAGCATCACTGCATCCATCACCGGGCTTAAACCTCGCACTGCAAAAATGCGCCCGTTTGGGTTCAGCATTTGCCAAAGCACCTCCGGCAATTCCGCCACCGCGCCCCCAAGGACAATCACATCGAACTTGTGTGCCGGCGCATAGCCGTTGAAGGCATCCGTGCATTCAATACGAAGATTAAAAATTCCGAGCGCTTTCAAACGAACTGCTGCCATTTCAGCAAAGTCCGCGCGCCGCTCTAAGCTCGTCACCCGACGCGCTAGCTTCGCCAAACACGCGGTGGTATAGCCACTGCCGGTGCCGATTTCCAGAACTTCTTCGTCACCCGTCAGCGCAATCGATTGCAAAATGCGGCCATCAATGACTGGTTTAAACAGTTTTTCGAGCGCGCCACCGGCACTGCCAGCAAGCACCGGTAACTCAACGTCCGCATAAGCCATTGCACGGTGTTCTGGGCGTACAAACTCTTCCCTCGGAATAGCATGCAACACATCAAGCACTCGGTAGTCCAGCACGTCCCAGGTTCGGACTTGCTGTTCGACCATGTTAAAGCGGGCTTGCGCGTGTTGTGCGGGTGTGTTTTGAACGGACATTGAAAATAACTCATTGATTAATTGAGAGGAAACAGGATTCAACTTGCCTCCCGTCGGCGTGCTCTAGAATAGTGCTTTGCACTTAGAGCGGACAAGGTAAAGCTTGTTTCTATTGCCATATGCAACGTTAGTGCCAATTGTCACGGCAATGTCTGGCCAAAAGTCATTTTGACGCTTTATGACAATAAGGGGGCAGCGACAATGGATGTTTCACTGACGCACAGCAAAATGCCCAACATTGAGCTGGGCATTTTGTGCGTAAAACATTAACCAACCGACTACTTATGCATACTGACCATAAAATCAGCCAATTCGTCCGCATGTTCTTCTTCAACGGCCAAAATTTTCTTCAGCAATTGACTGGTCGTCGGATCGTCAAAGCCCAAATAGCGAATAAATTCGCGGTAGCTGTCAATGGCGATGCGTTCGGCGATCACATTTTCTTTGATCATTTCAGCCAGCGTTTCACACTCAACATATTCTGCATGGCTGTACTTTGTCAGTTGATCCGGCGCGAAATTCGGTTCGCCTCCTAACTGAATGATGCGCTTGGCAAGTGCATCAGCATGGCTTAGCTCCTCGTTTGAATGCGCCAAAAACTCGTCAGCGACGGCTTTAGAGTGGATTCCAGTCGCCATGAAGTGGTGCCGACGGTAGCGTAAAACGCATACCAGTTCGGTTGCCAGCGATTCGTTTAACATCCTGAGCACTTTGGTGCGGTCAGCAGAATATCCTGCAGTTACCGCGCCTTGCTCAACATCTAACCTAGCTCGGCTGCGTAATGTTTTGACATCACTTAGTTCCGACACCTTGAGTGTTTCGGTAGCCAATTTGTTAGCGATAGGTGGGTTCTTACTCATAGATTATGACTCCAAAAAGGGTGACTCGCAGCCGCCATTAAGCCGCATGCTTTGCTGCGTTAGCGGAAAGTTTGTTCAAGACATCATGCTCACCCACGCCAACAGGCTTGCCCGTAATCACCGAGGCCGCCATTGCAAACATGCGCACCATCTTGCTGTGTGGCGCGTCCCAATACTCCGCTACTTGCGGCACAACTTTGATTAGGCATAAATTTGGCGAATCCGGGCCATCAGGAAACCAAGGCTTTGCCGCCGGCGTCCAAAGGCGCTTCATACGCGCGTGATCGGTATGAATTTCCCCATGCCCAGAGATTGAGACATAGGTGCCACGATCGGCATCAGTGAAAGCCAAATTAAGGCTTTGCAGCTGCTTAACTTTCGCAGACTGCACATCTGAAAAAAACCAGATCGAGCCGTCGCTTGCCATTTCCAGTGCCGCCATCGGGCGACTTATTAGTTCGCCTTGCTCGTTGATGCTGGTCAGCATTGCCAAGTGCATATGTTCAATTAGTTGGCACAGTTGAATACGATCTGCGCCGGTTTGGATTTCGGTTTTCATCAAACGACTCCGGGGTGTTAGCTAAATATTGGTAAGGTAGCTAATAAATAGTTGCATGGCAATTTAGCGTACAAAAATCGCAATTAGAATAATGATTGGAATCGGTATGCCAAGGAAATAGAGCAAAATGGAACGCATGATTGAACTCCTTTGAAGAAACGTTGCGGGCTAGTCATCGCGATGACGTGCGCCCAAGGTGGCGGCAAGGCTTGCCACGAACGCGCCGATCAGCAATGAAATAAATAGCCAAAGTGAGGTATGTGCCGCAGCTTTGCGGGCCTTATCTGCGGCTACTTTTGCCACAGTTTTAAGCTCCATAGCCCGCGTTTGCGCCAAGCTGTAGCTGTCACGAACCCGCTTTTCCGCTTCCACTTGATTGAGCCCGGTGCGCTGCTCAACTAGGCCGGTAACGTAGTTCAGATCTTCAGTCGGCAATGATTTATTGCCCTCGGCACCCTGCATTTGTGCCTGCGCAAAAATTCGCTTGACCTCGGCATAGCCGCGGTTATTGAAGCGCGTGGCACTGCGACGTGGCCTAGGTGCGCCCTCGTCAGAGAAATCTTGCGACATAGGCTCGAGCGAAGCATCTGTAGCGCTAACAATCGGCGCACGAAATAGCTTGTCTAACTGGTAGCGCATCCCGCTTCCGTCTGCGCGTTCTACGCTGCGCTTTGCTGGTCCGGAATGCGAGGCATTCATCGCAGCCACAGCGCCGTCAGCGGTGCTATTTAGCAGGGCAGCAATCGTGGAAGTTAACAGTGCCGCGGTAAAAAGCGTAGCGACTGCCCAAGCTAAAAAGCCGTGCGCGGTATCGCGAAAATGTACTTCGTCAATGGCTACAGATAGCCATTTGGTGCGCAAGCGCCCGGCTAAGTAACCGCCCAAAGCGGCAGCCGCAAGTTGGGTAAAAGTGATCCAGATAATTGTTGAAACACCTAAGGCTTGAGCGCTAATTCCTGAATGCACCCAAGGCGACACTGAGGAAAGCCCTAAGCCTGTACCCAGCATCAATAAAATCAGTGAAAGTGCCGCCGCACCAGCTGCGCCTGCAAAAATCGCGCCCCAGGAAACCGCGCTGGTGGGCAGGCCTTGAATTGGCGTTGATACACCTACGATAGGGGTTTGGCTCGTGCTGACAATGTTCATGGCTAAACTCTAATTTGGCGCGGTTTGTGTAAAAAGGTTGAGCCCCGGGGCGTGCATCCAGGCCGCCCTAAATCTGGAGTGGATGCGATGTGCCTCGGGGCTCGGCAAAAACTTATTATTGGAACTTATTCGTGATAGGTAGCGCTAACGATTTCAGCATCGCGCGTAGCAGTAATTGCTGCTTCTTCCGCCGCTAAAGTCGCTTCGATGGTGCTACGGCAGGCATCTTCGCCTACGCCTTTAAGCGCATCACATTTTTCCTTTTCAATGTTGTATCGGCCTTTGGCATCGGTCATAGCAACGTCGTATTTGGCTTTTGCTGCGGCCATCATTGCGTCGGATTCGGCTTGGGTTAGTTTCTTAACGGCGTTGGCGTCAACAGCCATAAGATCTTTTTGGGCGTCAACAACGTCAACCTGAGCTTGTGCGCGATCTTCGCTAGCTTCTTGACGCGCTTCTTGGCTTTGCTCAACCGCAGTTTCGCGCGCTTGCGCAACGTCTTTCGCAGTTTCAGATGGGGTTTCTTGGCACGCTGTCAAAGCGAAAGCAGAGAATGCAGCGAATAGTATTGGACGGTATGTCATGGGAATTATCCTTAAAACGGAGAAGTTAAATAGTTTGGGTTGTGCTGAACAATTCGGTGCTGTTTGCGAGCCCGCAATAAAGCGCAGATCGCTCATTCAGCACTTACTTGTTGTCGTGTTGACCAGCTTCTTTTTGAATGATTTCGCCAGCACGTTCGGTATCTTTGCCGACGCCTTTAACGGTATTGCAAGCGCTAATGCTGGCGATAAAAGCACCAACGATCAGGCTGAGAATAATTTTTTGGGTTGCAGTTTTCATTTTGAACTCCGATAAAGTGTGGGACTTGGTTTTTGAACGGTTTGGAAATTGATTCGAAATTAAATTTAATGGCTAGTTGCGGGGCCGTCAGTGCGTCATCGCACTTAAATAGCGCGGCGCCCTTGGATCACACGCACCAACACAACAACAACGGCGACGACCAATAAAATGTGGATGAGTCCGCCCATGGTGTAGGACGTAACCAGTCCTAAAGCCCAAAGGATAAGTAGCAGTACGGCGATGGTTTCAAGCATGATGTGAGCTCCCGTGGTGGTGATCGCTTTTATTAGCGTGGAGTAATCATGGGCGCAAATTTCGACCGCTTCGGTGCGCTAACGCGCTTAACTTATTTCTTTTTGGTGCGCCTAGATCGCCGTTATCAGGAAATATTTTTCGTCGGCATGTGATTTTTCGCGCAGCTTGGGCGAATCACGCTCTATCAGGCAATGACGCCTATGCTGGAGCCCAAAAATGTCGCACCTTATTCATACCGAACCCACCGAACGCTTGCATAGTTTAGATAGCGTGCGCGGCTTCGCGTTACTGCTTGGCGTGGCACTGCACGCTACTTTGTCGTATCTGCCAGGAGCACAATATTGGTGGTTCGTTGGCGATGATGCCAGCACGGTTCTGGCCACCGGTTTTTTTTGGGTGCACCAATTTCGCATGCTGGCGTTCTTTTTGATCGCAGGCTATTTTGGCCGCTTTCTGTTGACACGCCTGGGCGTCGCCGCTTTTATTAAAGATCGTTTGCGCCGCGTGCTATTGCCGCTGCTCATGGCCTGGCCGTTGGTGTTCACCGGCATCGTGTTGGTGGTGATCTGGATCGCATTGATCAAATTTGGCGGCAGCTTGCCAAAAGAATCGCCGCCTGGACCGAAATTCACATCCGACGATTTTCCGCTAACGCATCTTTGGTTTTTGTATGTCTTAAGCCTGTTCTATGTCGCCATGCTTGCCGTCCGAGGGTTGTTGCAAGTCATTGATAAAAAACAACAATTGAACACACTGGCAGATCATTGCATGCGCTCTGCGATGCTACCCGGCGCTGCACTTTTACTAGCGATACCCACGGCGCTTGCGCTGTATTTTCATGCTAAATGGACGATGTGGTTTGGCGTACCGACGCCCGATCAATCGTTGTATCCAAACCTTGCGGCTTTGGTAAGCGGTGGCACGGGCTTTGTTTTTGGCTGGCTGTTACAGCGGCAACCGGCACTGCTGCAAACGCTTGAACGTTTTTATGGGCTGCATCTGCTGATTGCACTGGCCGCGACTATTTACTGCCTCAGTCGAGTTGGCCTAACACCCAGCTTCGATGCTGCGCCGCAAAATCTACATACGCTGGCGTTTGCC
>JAYVAQ010000669.1:0-3159 GCA_043750875.1 Rhodanobacteraceae bacterium | reverse complement strand
CGGAGTTTGCCATTTGTATGTGCATCAAAGCGCTGATTTTGCGCAAGCGCTAGCGATTCTAATGAATGGGAAAACGCAGCGCCCTGGGGTTTGCAATGCGCTTGAAACCTTATTGGTGGACGCGGCAATCGCCGATGAGTTTCTACGCTTGTGCTTAGCCGCATTGCAAGCCGCTGGTGTAGAAGTGCGCGGCTGCGCACGCACGCAAGCGCTTGGCAACAACGTAAAAGCGGCGACCGAGTTGGACTATGCCGCTGAATTTCTGGATCTAGTGATCGCGATAAAAGTCGTTGCCGACGTGGATGCCGCGCTTATCCATATCGCCCAATTTAGCACCCAGCACAGCGAAGTCATTTGTGCCATCGATGCGGCGGTGATTCAGCGCTTTTGCAATGAAGTAGACGCGGCGGCGGTTTATGTCAACGCCAGCTCGCGTTTTACCGCTGGCTTTGAGTTTGGCTTTGGCGCCGAAATTGGTATTTCCACGCAGAAAATGCATGCGCGTGGCCCGATGGGGCTGCGCGAAATGGTGACGTACAAATACCTCATCAACGGCTCCGGGCAGGTGCGCTGATGCGGCGTGTGGTGTTGAAAGTAGGCTCGTCTAGCTTGACCGATGTGCACGGCCGGATCGATGTTTCCAAACTTGGCGACATTGCCGCAGCGGTGCGCACTGCAAAAGCGGCAGGCATCGAGATTGCGATTGTTTCTAGCGGTGCGGTTGCTGCGGGCGCTGGCAAACTCAATCGCGCGCGGCCACGCACTTTGCCGGAAAAGCAGGCTTATGCAGCGGTTGGCCAAGCTGAATTGATGCGCCAGTGGGCGGGCGTATTTGCGCCGATCAACGTCGCGCAGTTTTTGTTGAGTAGCGACGACATCCACAGCCGTAAGCGCTTTATCAATGCCAAGCAAGCGCTGGATGCCGCGTTTAAATTGGGCGTGCTTCCAATCCTCAATGAAAACGACACGGTGGCCACCGCCGAGCTAAAACTGGGCGATAACGATACCTTGAGCGCGTGGGTCGCGTATTTGGTCGATGCCGATACGCTAATGTTGTTGACCGACGTGGATGGCCTGTATTCGGCCAATCCAAAACTAGATGCGAGCGCAGTCAAGTTGACCGAGGTGCGCGATATTGGGCTAGTCATGCACTTAGCGGGCGATGCCGGTAGCGCCCGCGGCACCGGCGGCATGCGTACCAAGCTTAAGGCTGCGCAAATCGCCTCGGATGCGGGTATAGACACGATTATCTTGACCGGCGGTGGCAGTGCGGTACAAGCCAGCTTATCGGGCGCGGCAATCGGCACGCGAATTTTCGCCGCACGCACACGGCAACCAAGCGATTACACAACCAGTAGCCGTCAGACGGCAAAGCGCAGCTGGATTTTGCACCAGCCGACGCGCGGCACTATTACCATTGATGCCGGTGCGAAAGCCGCGCTTCTGGCCGGTCGTAGCTTATTACCCAGCGGCATCGTGCGCATTGAAGGCGACTTTAATTCCGGCGATGCCGTACAAATTCGCTGCGGCGAGCAGTTGCTCGGCCAAGGCTTAAGCAGCTATCGCGCGCAAGATTTGCAGCGGATCGCGGGCAAGCGCTCCGCTGAAATCAGCGCGATTTTGGGCACCAAACCTTTTGACGAGGCGATCCATCGGGATCGGTTGGTGTTGGCGTAATTCGGCCCCGATCAATATTTGACGGGGCGATATTGCAAATCAAGCTGCCCGTGGGTCATAAAACTAAGCCACCGCCTTAACCGCGTTCGGCTTTTGCCACTCCACCATCAGCTGATCAGCGCACTTCTTTGTATTGTTGCTAGCCGCAGATCGCTAAGCCAATGATTCCAGCCAACTAACCCAAGCGTCAAAACGCGGACAGGCGCGGCGAACCAAGCTGAGGTTACCCTTTAAAAACATCGTTCCAAACGCCACTTTGTCGTACCTTCCAAGCTTTAGCTGGGTAAATAGCGCTTTCAGTCGCGCACTTGGCGCGGTGTGGGCGCTTTCATTAATACGTTCGGCATTACCTTCATAGCCAGATAAGACAGCGCTAATTTTTGCAGAAAGCGCGTCAGAGCCAAATATTATTCCCGCCTGTGGCACAGCAAACACTAGCGACTCAAATTCGTATTGCTGAATGTAGGGCCGAAAATGGCTGGGCGTACCCAAACGAGCTGCGATTCGAGTTTGCAATTGTGCGGCAGTTTCGCCGGGCTTTCGATCCTTAAAGGCGTAGAGATCGAAAAAAGTTGTCACCGAATCGAATGCACCTAAGAGTGCAGGTAACTGCGCACACACACGATCAAAATTCACGCCACCTCCTGCAATTACACCGCCTTCTGCAAAGCGTTTTGTCACCAATATGACGGGAGTAATAGCAAGGTTAAGTGCGTAAAAAAGTGGCGCTAATTCTTTATCTAGAAATTCGCGCTCGGTTTGCCCTTCACAAAGCACCGCGACACGCCGCATTACGGCGTTCCACCAAGCAAGTTTTTCTCCCACAGCTCGCCCACGCCATAGTCATTGAGCCAATCTTTTAAACGCTCAAGATCAAGGCGGCTAAATTCGCTGGCATTGTCGATTTGATCGACCACGATGATGTCCTCGGCGGCAAACTGGTTCGCAAACGTTACTGACTGAGTAGAAGCGATAACTTGAGTTGTCTCGGATACACTGCGAATTAAGCCCGCCAAAATAGCCAAGGCAAACGGGTGCAGACCAAGCTCAGGCTCATCCAGCAGGATGAGGGTAGGCATATCGGGTTGCAAAAATAGTGTCACCAAACAGATAAATCGCAACGTGCCATCTGAAAGATCACTGGCGTCGAAAATAGTATCGCTGCCGCGATGGCGCCAGCGTAATCGCATAAATCGACCATCTTTGCCTTCGGGCTCCAGCACAAAGTCCAAAAAGAACGGTGCGACGCGTTGAATGGTGGCGACAATGCGTTGGTAATGAGATAAAGATTCGATGCGAATATGGTGCAAAAACGGCGCTAGGTTTTCACCATCGCGCATCAGCATTTGTGTTTGATCTACACGTGCGGCTTTTTTGATACTCGCCGATTCGCTAGTGTCGTGGAAGTGATACCTAAGCCACTTCTCTTTCAAACCACGCGAAAAAACTCCAGGGAAATTCTCAGAATGGTTGGATTTGACG
>JAYVAQ010000668.1:0-6786 GCA_043750875.1 Rhodanobacteraceae bacterium | reverse complement strand
CCGCATTGACGCACCGGAATACACTGGCTCCATCGGCCTGCCCCTACCCTCAACCGAGTTCGATGTACGCGATGATGACGGCAAAGTCGTCGAATCTGGCACGCCTGGCGAGCTTTACGTACGCGGCCCGCAGGTAATGAAAGGTTACTGGCAACGGCCGGAAGAAACCGCCAAATCCATTACCAGTGACGGCTGGTTACTTACGGGCGATATCGCCAAGATGGACGAAAAAGGCTTCTTCTATATTGTAGATCGCAAGAAAGACATGATTTTGGTTTCCGGCTTCAACGTCTATCCGAATGAAATTGAAGACGTGATCGCGCTAATGCCCGGCGTACTTGAAGTTGCGGTCGTTGGCATTCCTGATGACAAAACCGGCGAAGCGGTCAAAGTTGTTGTCGTGGCAAAAGACGCCAGCCTGACCGCAGAGGCAATCAAAGCGCACTGCAAAGACAACATGACCGGCTACAAACAACCCCGCGTGATCGAATTCCGTAAAGAGTTGCCGAAAACCAACGTCGGCAAAATCCTGCGCCGCGAACTGCGCGACGCACCGAAACTATAAGCGCAAAAGCAAACGCCCAGGCACTCGATAAACGCGCCTTCATAATCGCCCTTGTCATCTAAGCAAAGGCGTTTTAGACTCCACGCCGCACTAGGCCTAGCCCTTACGTGCGCATGCCGTTGTAGCTCAGTTGGTAGAGCAACTGATTCGTAATCAGTAGGTCGGAGGTTCGATTCCTCTCACCGGCACCACCTCAGAAATCAAAGTAGCCATACCAGCAGGTATGCACGTTAAGTAGTCATGTTTTTGAACATGGCTTTCGCCAAGTCAGTTTCTACAAACTGTTTGTTCGTCGCATCATTTGACGATAGTAAACGCGCATGCGCCATGCGAGTGCGCTCATGACCTTGTCGCGCAATGATTTATCGGCATCCGCCCAGGTGTACTCCAGTCTTAGCTAGTAAAGTTCGCGCACGAACGCGTTCTTCAGTTATCGACCTACTGATTACGAATCAGTTGCTCTACCAACTGAGTCACAACGGCATGGGCAATCTGGCTCACGAAGCTAATGGCGCACAGCCGTCAACCACATTAAGGATATTTGGCGCTACCTTCGCCGTTAACTCGCCCCTCCGCCCGGAGGTTCGATTCACACTGGGCAAGTCGCTGGTCTTGGCAACGGCCTAGAGAGGCAGAATTCAGGCTTACTAGCCGAGACTCGATACGGCCATCAGCCCAACTTCATCGCCCCAATTTCAACAAAATTAAATCAGCCAGTTCGCGCTTAAGCTCGGCGCTAATAATTTCTTCCTCCTGAGACGCCCCCAGCGCTTGCGCTTCGTCAAAGCTGTATTCGCGTCGCACGGCGACGTCGAACGCCTCAATGATCGGGGTGTCGCCAGTTGCTGGCATTAGTCGCGCACTGGCTTTGCCAATCAGCACGAATTCGCTGACCCTTGCGCGGTCGTTGACGCTCAGCACTTCACGCCCCAGCGATTCGCTCAGGATTTCAAGTTTTGCTGCAGTTTGATCGCTGACTTTGGCTTCGGCGTCGTTCGCCAGTAACGCACGCTTGAGCTCGACCGCTAAACCGCTCAATGGATCCGGGCTTTCAACGCGAATGGCGTGCACGTTGTTAGGGAAGCGCACTTGATCACGCAGCTGAAATCCGCAGCTGGAAAGCACGCTGACCAGCGAAATGATGGCTAAGACTACCCATATGCGACGCATCTCAAGCCACCACAATGCTAACAAGCCTACCCGGCACGACAATCAATTTTTTCACCGCCATTCCTTCTAAGTATTTTGCCACGGCAAGCTTTGCGGCCGCTTCAATTTCCGAATTTGCCGCAGATTTGGCCAGCGTTATCTGGCCACGCAGTTTGCCATTGACCTGGACCGCCAAAGTAACGTCATCGCGCAATAAAGCCTGCGCATCCGCTACCGGGAAGTGCTGATCCAGAATCAAGCTCGTTTGCCCCAACAGCTGCCACAGCCGGTGACACAAATGCGGTGCGATCGGCGCCAGCATCAACGTGATCGCTTGCCAGCATTCTTGTCGAAGCGCGTGCGCATTGGCGCTTTCATCGTTAAATTTGCTGATTGCGTTGGTCAATTCCATGATTGCCGCAATCGCAGTATTGAAATTGAGCCGCTCACCGACGTCACGACCCACTTTGGCAATTGCTTCATGCAGTTGGGTACGTAGCTCTTTTTGCTCCGCAGTAGCTTCAGACGCATTAAAAATCTGGCTAACCGCAGCGTTGGCGAGATGCTCATTGACCATGCGCCAAATGCGTTTGACAAAGCGGTGCATGCCTTCCACGCCGGTTTCCGACCATTCCAAGCTTTGATCGGGTGGTGCGGCAAACATGGAAAACAGCCGCACGGTATCGGCACCGTATTTGTCGATCATGGATTGTGGATCGACGCCGTTGCCCTTGCTTTTGCTCATTTTCTCAACTGGCCCAATGGTCACCGGTTGCCCATCTTTGATCAGCGTAGCCGCCAACGCCCGGCCTTTGCTGTCGCGTTCGACCTGCACTTCGGTGGGGGCAAAATAGCTTTTCGGGCCATCACTGCTTTCTTGGCGAAAATAGGTATCAGCCACCACCATGCCTTGGCACAGCAATTTCGTCGCCGGCTCATTGCTGCTAACTAGGCCCACATCACGCATGATTTTGTGCCAGAAGCGAAAATACAGCAGGTGCATCACTGCGTGTTCAATGCCGCCGATGTAGAGATCGATCGGCAACCAGTGATTCGCACGCTCGTCCAACATGGTGTTTGCGCCCGGCGAACAATAGCGTGCGTAATACCAGCTGGACTCAACGAAGGTGTCGAAAGTGTCGGTTTCGCGCGTTAGTTTTTCACCGGTTTTCGGATCGGTGTACTTGATGAAGTTTGGATCGCTCTTAATCGGGCTGGTCACGCCGCTAAACGCGACGTTTTCCGGCAACACCACCGGCAATTGCTCTAATGGCACCGGCACCGAGCTGCCATCAGCGCGATACAGCATCGGAATCGGGCAGCCCCAATAACGTTGGCGGCTAACGCCCCAGTCGCGCAGTCTAAAGTTGACCTTGCGGGTCGCATTGCCTGCAGCGGCTAAATCGCTCGCCATCGCATCAAATGCAGCTTGGAACGCTAAACCGTCGTATTTGCCCGAGTTGATACAAACGCCATAATCGGTATAGGCGCCTACGGAAATATCCGCCGCTGTGCCATCTGCCGGTGCAATCACCTGGGTAATTGGCAAGCCGTACTTGCTAGCCATTTCCCAGTCTCGTTGATCGTGGCCAGGAACCGCCATTACCGCGCCGGTGCCGTAGCCCATTAAGACAAAATTCGCCGCCCATATCGGAATTTCAGCGCCAGTAATTGGGTGAATAGCCGAAATACCCACCGCCACGCCGCGCTTTTCTGCCTTTTCGATCTCCGCCTCGGCGGTGCCGCCTTTGCTCAAATCGATCAATGCTGCTGCCAATTCAGGGTCAGCTGCAGCGGCGGCTTTTGCCAGCGGATGTTCTGCGGCCACGGAGATAAAGGTGACGCCGCACAGCGTGTCGGGGCGGGTGGTGTAGACGGTCAGCTTATCCGCAACAGTTGAACTTGGCAGGGCAAAGTCGATTTCCAAGCCCTCAGATCGGCCGATCCAGTGGCGTTGCATCGTTTTAACCGAGTCTGGCCAGTCTTTCAGATTGTCCAACTCGTCCAGTAGTTCTTGCGCATAGGCAGTAATTTTGAAAAACCACTGGGGAATTTCCTTCTTGTCAACCAGTGCGCCAGAGCGCCAGCCGCGGCCATCTGGGCTCACTTGCTCGTTCGCTAATACCGTTTGCTCGACTGGGTCCCAATTGACGATCGAGTTTTTTCTATAAACCAGGCCTTTTTCATAGAGCTTGATAAATAATTCTTGCTCAAACCGATAGTATTCCGGCTTGCAAGTGATGACCTCACGGCTCCAGTCATACGCCAAACCCAGAATCTTGAGCTGGCCGCGCATGTAATCGATATTTGAGTAAGTCCACTCGGCCGCTGGCACCTTATTCTTGATGGCGGCGTTTTCGGCGGGTAGGCCAAAGGCGTCAAAACCCATCGGCTGCAGCACATTTTTGCCCATCATGCGCTGGTAACGGCTGACGACATCGCCAATAGTGTAGTTGCGCACATGCCCCATATGCAGCGCGCCTGAGGGGTAAGGCAGCATCGACAAGCAGTAGAATTTCTCTTTACTGCTGTCCTCAATCGCTTTAAAACACTGGTTTTGCGCCCAAAACGCCTGTGCGCTGGCTTCGATTTCCGCGGCGTCGTAGGCGGCAGGTGACGGAATAATAGACACAGAGCTGGCGGTCATAACAGAGAGTCGCTAAAAGTTTAGCCGCCAAGCATAACCGTTGGCGCAGGGTGGCGGCTGAATTTTGCTTTACCTGCTGTAACCGCCTGGCAGATCCCTGCAAAATAGAATTGTTTCGGGTCAAACTGACCAAGGCGGTTTGGCGTGTGCACAATCCGAGCAACGCGGAAGAACGGGGCAAGATGCCTGCACCAACTCCATTATTTGAGCGGGTGCCACGTGCAAAATTTTGGGACGTCCTGATTAACTGGCATGTGGCGCGTTTGAGGTCCCACTATTTGCCAAATATGGGGCCTGCTTCAAGGCAGTTTTCGCCGCCGCTAGCCGGGCGCCTATGGCTACGAAAAAAAACGCCGAAGCAGCCCGTTTTGGCCCAAACCCTTCGGGAGCGGCTTTTTTGGGCGATCTGCCTCGTTGAACCGCTTGCCAAGAGCTGGGCTGTTCCCTGCGCGGCGCGGCTCGCAGCTCATCCCAAAAAAGACTCGCTCGCGCCATATCCCAGTTAATCAGGACGTCCCTAGCACCTAGCGCTTCCGAAACGCGCATTGATGCCTTTGCCGCACTTGACTTGATCAACTTCTGCCGCTAACCGCACTATTCAACCAAAAACGCATCTCGTGTCAAATTTTCCGGCCCTAAGTCTTTGCTTGCATCGGCTTTACGAACCCGCACATCGTCCTCAATGCGAATGCCGCCGTAATGTTTGAGCGCGTCAATTTCGCTCCAAGCCACCCGGCCCGCGTGTTCACTTGCAGCCAGTTCATCTAGCAACATATCAATAAAATACAGCCCAGGTTCGATAGTGATGACTTCATCACCGATCAATTCCCGCGTCAGCCGTAAATACTTGTGGCCGCCGGGTTTAGGCTCCAGGGTTCCGCGATCATCCTTGAAATAACCGCCGACGTCATGCACTTGCAAGCCTAGGTAATGGCCAATACCGTGCGGGAAAAATTTGTGCGTCACGCCACCCGCCAACATTGCTTCCGGGCTCATATTGACGAGCTTAAAGTCTTGCAAAATCTTGCCAATTTCCAAATGCGCAGCAATGTGGATGTTGGAATTGGTATTGCCAACGCGTACTTGATCGCACAGGCGTAGTTGGGCTTCATCCATCGCTTTGATCAAATCATTAAACATGCCGGAATGCGTGGCGTACGTGCGGGTAATGTCACTGGCGTACCCCAAATGCGATGCACCCGCATCGATCAGAAAACTTAAGTGCTGTAGTGGTTTGTCGTGGCGCTGATACTGGTAGTGCAGCACTGCACAGTGCTGATTTAACGCGACGATATTGCCGTAAGGTAGCTGCTTTTCAGTTTGCCCGGTCGCCAAAACATAGGCCATGTGGATATCGTATTCGCTGCCCTGGGCCCGAAACGCCGCTTCTGCGGCGCGGTGGCCGCGTACCGCGCGAGCTTGCGCGTGCCGCATCAAGGCCAATTCGTACTCACTTTTGTAAGCGCGATAAAAGTGCAGATACGTCAACAACACATCTGGGTTGTTTGGCGTAAAACCCTTCAAGCCAGCATCATTTTCGGCAACGATTGCTATTTTTGGCCCTGGAGTGGGTAAATGCTGTGCGGCTTCAGAAACGTCCGCGATCACGCGCACATCAAAATGTTCCAACCAATAGCCACTGGGTGCGGCAGGTGCTAGATGCCAATAGTCCGCTGGCTGAAAATACACCAGAATCGGCTTTTTGCCGGGCGTGTAACAAATCCAGCTATGCGGGTGATCCAAGGGCAACCAGTGCTTGAAATGTGGATTGACTGCGAAGTTATAGGGCCGATCATCCGCGTATTGATAGTGCTCGGCGCCGCTGGCAATGACCAAAGTGTCAAAACCGGCGCGTTCAAGGGCAGCGGCGGCGGTTTTTTGTAGCTGCTCAATATGGCTCCGATAAAGATTTGCCAATTCAGTCATAGCGTTTATCCAAGTCAATTATTTGTAGGCGTGAAATGTAGCGTTTTTGCGGGTGTTTGGAGTGTTTGTTGCAGTGAGTTGTGTGTGAGCATCCAAAAAAATTCAAGCCAACTCAATTAACTCCGCATCCGGCCCGCGCAAAACCCGCAGTGGCCCAGCCTGACCGCGCGAACCAATGCGCGCCAGTTGCACGCTCAAGATCCCAACACGCAAGTTCGCCAAGTCCATCGCTGCAGCGTAGTCATAGCCTGACTGAAACTGTAGCGACGCATTATTTAGCTGGATAACGCGGGAATAAGATTCAGTTCGGCGCACTTCATTCACGCCCAGCCCCAAATAAAACGCGGCAGACACCACGCTATCCACGCAATTAATCATTACGCTAAGCGAATTTTGCGCGCGCTCAAACCCAGCCCAGCCCAGCGGTTGCGCGATTGCCGTCGCATCCGGCTGCTCTATGAATTCTAATTCTGCGGCGGCGTCTGCTAGGGCGATAACG
>JAYVAQ010000667.1:0-2210 GCA_043750875.1 Rhodanobacteraceae bacterium | reverse complement strand
CATGAACGCAGTTGTCAAAGAATTTATCGCCCACGATTACAAAGTCGCCGACATGAAGCTCGCCGATTGGGGCCGCAAAGAAATCGAAATCGCTGAGCACGAAATGCCAGGTTTGATGTCGATCCGCAAAAAATATGCGGCGCTGCAACCGCTTAAAGATGTACGCATCACCGGCTCCTTGCACATGACGATTCAAACGGCGGTGCTGATCGAAACCTTGAAAGATCTTGGCGCGAACGTACGCTGGGCTTCATGCAATATCTTCTCGACACAAGATCACGCTGCTGCTGCCATTGCGGCCAGCGGCACACCGGTATTTGCCTGGAAGGGCGAAACTTTGGAACAATATTGGGATTGCACGCTTGACGCGTTGAGCTTTCCAGCCGGTAAAGCGCCACAGTTGGTTGTTGACGATGGCGGCGACGTAACTTTGTTGCTGCATAAAGGTTACGAGATGGAGCACGGCGATAAGTGGTGCGAGTCGGCCTCAGGCAATCACGAAGAACAAGTCATTAAAAACTTGCTGATGCGTATTCGTAAAGATCGCCCAGGTTATTTCACCGCCGCATTAAAAGAATGGAAGGGAGTGTCGGAAGAAACCACCACCGGCGTGCATCGCTTACAACAAATGTTGGATGCGGGCAAATTGTTGGTGCCAGCGATCAACGTCAATGATTCGGTAACCAAATCCAAGTTCGACAATTTATACGGCTGCCGTGAAAGCTTGGCCGATGGCCTCAAGCGCGCGATGGACGTGATGTTGGCGGGTAAAGTGGCCGTGGTTTGCGGTTATGGCGACGTCGGCAAAGGCTGCGCATTCAGCCTGAAAGGCTATGGCTCGCGCGTAATCGTCACCGAAATCGACCCAATCAATGCACTGCAAGCGGCGATGGAAGGTTTTGAAGTCAAGACCGTTGAAGACACGCTCGGGATTGCTGATATCTATGTCACCACAACTGGCAACGTCGATGTGATCACCGTCGAGCACATGGTCAACATGAAAGACCAAGCGATTGTTTGCAACATCGGCCATTTTGACAATGAAATCCAAGTTGACGCGCTGCGCGCGCTGCCAGGCTTAAAGATCGTCAATATCAAGCCGCAGGTCGACAAATATGTGATGCCCGGTGGCAAAGCGATGTTCTTGCTGGCAGAAGGCCGCTTGGTGAATTTAGGCTGTGCTACTGGCCACCCGAGCTTCGTGATGTCGAATTCTTTCAGCAATCAAACGCTGGCACAGATTGATCTATGGGTAAACAAAGATAAGTACCCAGTTGGCCTATATCGTTTGCCGAAGAAGTTGGACGAAGAAGTCGCAGCGCTACATTTGGAAAAAATCGGCGTCAAGCTGACCAAATTAACGCCTAAGCAAGCAGAGTATTTGAACGTTTCGCAAGAAGGCCCGTTCAAGCCTGAGCACTATCGCTATTAAGCTTTGCTACTACATTGAGCAATAAAAAGGCGCTTCGGCGCCTTTTTTACGTGTTTGCGAGTGCTATCAACATCTCGACAAACGCCGAAACTTTCGGTGGCCTAAAGCGCACGGCGGGGTAAACCGCGTAAATGCCACCACCAGGCAGTTGCCATTCGGGCAGTACATGAATCAGTTCGCCCGACGTGATTTTCTTTTCGACCAAAAAATTCGGCAATACCGAAAGCCCGCCGCCCTCGCATACCGCGGTCATAACCGCGGGCGTGGTGTTGATCGCAACGCTTGATTGCATGCGAACGTCAAGCCGTTCAGTAGCGCTACGTGTAAACGCCCACGTTAGCGGCTCGCGTAAAGCCAAATTGCTAACGAAAGGCAGCGCAGCTAGATCCTCTGGCCCGCGTAGCGACGCAAGTTGATTCGTCAGCTTAGACCCGCATACCAGTAGCTGTTTGAACGTCCCGATACCGCGTGCATACAAACTGGAATCGGTCAGCCAGCCGACTCGGATCGCCAGATCTAGCTTGTCCGCAACAATATCGAGGCGGTTATCGCTTAATGTCAGCTCGATTCAACACGCTGGGTAACGTGCGGCAAAGGCGCGCACCGCCGACACCACAATCGCGTTGCCGTAGCAGTTAGGTGCTGTGATTCTGAGTGTGCCTGTGGGCTCGGACCGCGCTTGAGCGAGCTCTTCAAAGGCTTCCTCAGCTTCACGCAGGATCAATGTGCAGCGTTTATGGAATGCCCAACCAGCCTCGGTGGGTTGTAGCCGTCTGGT
>JAYVAQ010000666.1:0-6800 GCA_043750875.1 Rhodanobacteraceae bacterium | reverse complement strand
TTTAGATGGTTTGGCGCTGTGTAAGGCAGCGCGGGCGCGCGACAATCAGGTGCCGATTTTAGCCTTGACCGCGCGCGATCAACTCAGCGATAAGCTGTCCGGTTTTCACGCTGGGGTCGATGACTATGTCGTCAAGCCGGTGGCATTGCCCGAGCTTGAGGCGCGGCTGCTGGCATTGCTGCGACGTGGCAGCACAAGCTCGGCAAGACTGAGCTTTGGGCCACTGTCATTTGATCTAGTCACGATGACGCTGGTGCGCGAAACGCGTACGATTTTGCTGACGCCTAAGCTCGGGCTGTTGCTGACCGCGTTGATGCGCGCAGCACCCGCAGTGGTCAGTCATGCCAGTTTGATCGAGGCGGTTTGGGAAGGCGCTGACGCAGATATCAATGCGCTGCATTCGCAAATTAGCAATTTACGCGCGTTGCTGGATCGGCCATTTAGTTACGCCTTGCTGCAAACAGAGCCGGGGCTGGGCTACGCACTGCGCGACCGCGCAAAAGCGGACGCCGATGAAACTTAAATTGATTCATCGAACCGCGCTGTATGCGGGCGCGCTCTCGCTGCTGGTTTGTCTTTTGGTTGGGTTGCTGGCGGCACTGGCGTTTGAATGGCAGGAAGAAACCTTACTAAAAAGCGCATTGCAAGCCGGCGTAGAGGAGATGCACGCGCATATTGCCGCGGGTGGCTGGCCAGATTTGAATAATTCCGCCGATGTGGTGTCAGCAGTTGCCAAGGCGAATGATTTACGCGCCGTACCTGTGGAGTTGCGTGATTTGCCTTTGGGCCAAATTGAGCTTGAAGCGGGTGAATATGCGGAGTTTGAAGTGCTGGTGCAGCAAATAGGCGAATTTCGTTATTTTTACGGCGTCAGCATCGCCCCTGCCGAGCGTCGCGAGCAAAACTTTGTTTTGATTGCGCTCTTTTTGCTGTTAAGCGCGGTCGCAATTTCGGCGCTGATGGGTTGGCTATTTGCGTGGCAATTAGTGCGTCCGATGCGCGCCGTCGCTAATGCGATCGCGGATATCGAGCAAAGCCGCGCCAGCCAACCGTTGGCGCGCCAGAATCAAGATGAAATCGATCAAATTGTTGGCGCTATTAATAGCTACCAGAAGCGCTTGGCTGATGCCGCCGAACGCGAGACCACGTTTTTGGCAGACGTAGCGCATGCCTTGCGTACCCCGGTTGCGGTGATCCAAAGCGGCCTGGAAATTCTAAGTCAGGAGGGCGGCAAGCGCGATCTGGCGGTGTTGGAGCGGATGCGTCGCAATAGTCAGCGGCTTGCATTAGAGCTTGATGCGCTGATGCTTTCGGCGCGTAAGCTAGACTTGGATGTGCTTGAACGTGTTGCGCTGGCGGCGGAAGTAGAACAAGCGATCCGTTATTTGGGGGCGCGGGGCAACACTTCGTTTGTAATCAACATTGCCGCCGATGTTTACATCAACGCGCGCGGCGCGGTGTTGCGCTGGGTGATTAGTCAATGTGCCAACATCTTAAATACGCATCAGGTCGTGGAGATTAGCTGGCAGGCGGGCGTGTTGGAATTCGTCGGTACGGATACGGCGTTTGATGAATTGGTCTTGCCAGAGTTACTGCTGGTAGTCTGTGCCCGTGATCGCTTGCAGCTCAGTGTTGTTGCGGCAACGATTCGGCTTGTTTTAACCGAACGAAATTAGCTACCTAACGTCAGCAACATGCGCTTCAAGGCAAAATGTCTGTAGCTTTGCAGTACGCGATCACGCACTTCGTCCCAGTTAAACTCACAACTGATATCGAGCGCGATCCAGCCACGATGGCCGATATATGGCGGCACATAAAAGCGTGTGTCATCTAGCAACATACTTTGGCTTTCGCCATCGGCCCAAAATGCGATGCCTGTACGGACTGAACCGAGCAGTAGTTGCGCAAATGTTTTTGTTCCCGCGCGCCAGATCGGGTGACCAAATTGGGCGTGCTCGCTAACTTCAGGTAGGGCCAGACAAATTCCCCGCAACGGTTCAAGAATTTTGCGCAGTGCTTCGTCAAGGCGGGCTTGCTCGACCGCCGCGTCCGCTGCTGCCTCGGGCGGTGCAAACTCAGGCATCGGGCCAACCATTGCGTGCAGTTTTTTCGGCGCGGTGTTGACGTAGGCTTCGCGCACCAAATCATGCACGTGCGAAAACGCGACATCACGATCCAAACGCACGCCTAGCCAGCCGCGCGGGCCTACATAAGGCGGCACGAAATAATCGGCGTCGTCGTTTTTAGTCTGAGTGCTTGGTTCAACCCAAGCCGCTTGCGCGCCGGGCGGCGAGTTCAACCACAGCGCGACACGCTTATCACCATGCAGGTTTTGCGCATACACCGCAAAGATCTTGCCCTTTTTGACGCGAAAGTTGGGCGAACCGTGCGATATGAATTCTTCGCTCTCTGGCATTGACAGGCAAATTTGTTGCGCGATTTGGTACAGGTATTGGCTCATTTTGACCTACGCAAGCAGTTGAAAAATCGTGCAAACCAAAAACGAGTTTGCCACGTCCAAATCCATAACGCCCCCCATGATAAAGGAATCACCATGATCACCGACTGTGCAAAGTCCCTCCGTCAAAAGCTAAAGCTATTGCTTGTGACTACCCTGTGGGTCGCTTCTCACCTCGCGCAAGCCGCAGACAGCGTTGCCTTGCCAACCTTGAGCGATGGCTGGTCGCGCTGGGCGGTGCTGGCGCCCGAGGACGCCGGCAATTGGTGTTGTTTTGGTGCGCTCGCAGGCACGCCGAAAACCTGCGATTTAGACAGCGAACGGCTCAATTTCGGCACGCTTAGCGAGGGCGGCAAAAATGGCGAAGCTGCCATCCGCGCACTTAAAACGCGCACCATGCACATTTACGCCAATATTCAACATAATAGTTTGCAACGGCTGCGGGTGTTCGGTGCCGACTGCCCAGTCAGCGCCAAAACCAACATTCGCGTGCTGGAAAATATCGATACCGCCAGCAGCCTACGCTGGCTCAATACCGTGTCGGTTAGCGCATCAATGAAAGAAGCGCAGATTCTTCCCGCGCTAGCGATGCACGAAGGCGCAGCGCCGTTGCTATTTACTATAGCAAAGCAGGATGCAGTGCCAGGAATTCGACGCCAAAGTTGGTTTTGGCTTTCCCAAATCAATGCGGTGAATTTGGAGCGCGAAGCCATGCTTGCGCTGCGCCTAGACTCGCAAAACGTCGCACGAAATGAACGCAACGCGATAATTTTCGCTTTGTCGCAACTTAAGGTGCCACGCGCGGGGAACGCGCTAATCCAGGTTGTGGAAGATCTAAAGCTTGGCCTTGCCATACGTAAAGAAGCGCTTTTTTGGCTCGGCCAAATGGAGGGCGATCAAGGCCTAGATTACTTGGATCGCATGTTGAGTTCAGGTTGAGATGTTTGCACTCAAGCCCCTGGATCCAGGAAGATATTTTGTTTGCGTGGGTGAGTTCAACATTCGCTTTATTTGCCGCAACGCGGCAACATGAGATAGCCCAGGGCAACGCCCTGGGAGCGGTGAACAAGCCAACCCAAAGCCCTGAAAGGGCGCAACCCTAATCCGCAAACACTTGCAAAAATCCTCGGGCTAGCCGCTAAGCTAACCGCATGACAAACATCCCCGATTTCATCAAAAAGTGGCGCGACATTGGCGGCAAAGAGCGGCAAAACTATCAGTTGTTCTTGATTGATTTGACGCGTGCCTTGGGCTTGCCGGAACCGGCACCCGCGAATGATGACGACCGCGATAACCCCTATATTTTTGAGCGTGATGTGATGTTTCAGCATGGGCGCGGCGAAACCAGCCCCGGGCGCATTGATTTATACCGGCGCGGCGCGTTTGTTTGCGAGGCCAAGAAAATTCGCGCGGGCACTAGCAAAAACGCGTTTGACGTGGCCTTGCTTAATGCGCGAAGTCAAGCGGAGCGCTATGTTCGGGCATTGAGTTCTGACGAGGGACGGCCGCCGTTTTTGATCGTGGTCGATATTGGTCAAACGATTGAACTGTATTCCGAGTTCTCCCGCACCGGCGGCAGCTATATCGAGTTCCCAGATCCGCGCAGCTACTCAATTAAGCTGGAGCAATTAGCGAACGCAGAAATTGCTGAGCGCTTACGCCAAGTTTGGCTAGATCCGCTCAGCCTAGATCCAGCCAAACGCAGCGCCAAAGTCACGCGCGAAATCGCCGATACCTTGGCGAAACTGGCAAAGTCTTTGGAAGAAGCCGGGCGTGATCCGACGGTGGTGGCGCAGTTTTTAATGCGTTGCTTATTCACTATGTTTTCCGAAGACGTGGGCTTATTGCCAAAAGCATCGTTTACTAACTTGTTGGAGCGCCTGTCGCCAGAGCCTCGCAAAATGCCCGCCGCGCTCGAACAACTGTGGACCGACATGGACACCGGCGGCTTTTCTGGCCTGTTGTTTGAAAAGCTGCCGCGCTTCAACGGCAAATTATTCAAAGAACGCCATGCGGTGCCGCTGGATCGCGATCAAATTGATTTGCTGATTTTGGCGGCCAAGGCCGATTGGCGTGACGTCGAACCCGCGATTTTTGGTACCTTGCTGGAACGCGCGCTCAATGTCGAGGAACGCCACCGCCTGGGCGCGCACTACACGCCGCGCGCCTATGTCGAGCGCTTGGTGCTGCCAACCGTGATTGAACCGCTGCGCGAGCGCTGGAAAGACGTGCAAGCGGCGGCAGTGAATTTAGATGCAGGCGGCAAAGTCAAAGAAGCCGCCGCTGAAATTAGAAAGTTTCATTACGACCTCACCCAAATCAAGGTGCTGGACCCGGCCTGCGGCACCGGCAATTTTCTCTACGTCACGCTCGAACACCTCAAGCGTTTGGAAGGCGAAGTGCTGAATATGCTGGCGAATTTGGGCCAGACGGAAGCAATGTCGGGCGAAGGCTTTGGCGTCGATCCGCATCAGCTGCTGGGCATCGAGATCAACCCGCGCGCCGCAGCGATTGCCGAGGTGGTGCTGTGGATAGGTTACTTACAATGGCACTACCGCACCCGGGGCGATGTGCGCCCAGCCGAACCCATCGTGCGCGATTTTGGCAATATCGAAAATCGCGATGCAGTGCTGGCCTTTGACGCGGTAGAGTTGCAATGCGACGCGGTGGGGAAACCCTTAAGCCGTTGGGATGGCAAAAGTTTCAAGGTGCATCCGGTAACCGGCAAAAACGTGCCGGATGAAAGCCACCAAGTCGCGATTGAACGCTATAATAACCCGCGTGCGGCCAGTTGGCCGGAGGCGGATTATGTGGTGGGGAATCCGCCGTTTATTGGTTCGAAAAGAATGCGCCAGTTATTGGGCGATTCTTATGTCGCTTCTGTCCAGCAGGCTTGGCCCGAAATTCCAGAGAGCACTGATTTTGTAATGCGATGGTGGCATCACGCCGCGCTGCTTGCAAAGCGAGGCGCCATAAAGCGATTTGGATTTATAACAACGAACACGATTCGCCAAACATATGTCCGTCGCGCAGTAGCCCCTCATCTAGTCGGACAAAACTCCCTTAGCCTTGTTTTTGCAATTCCTGATCACCCCTGGGTTGACGCGGCCGATGGTGCGGCAGTCAGAATAGCTATGACGTGTGCCGAGCTTGGTAACAAAGACGGAATCCTGCTAACTGTCACAAGTGAAGTTGACTCTTCAACTTTGGGCGATGAAAACGACCTTGTTGTAAAGCTTTCAAAAAGCACAGGTCGAATTTTTTCTGATCTGAGAATTGGGGCCGACCTAGCACGATCCATAGTATTGCAAAGTAATTTGTCACTTTGCGGTGTCGGTATGAAAACTATCGGGTCGTCTTTCCAGATCAATAAGGATAAGGCCATTTCGCTTGGCTTGGGATCAATTTTAGGCCTAGACAAACACATTCGACGATACATAAGCGGCAGAGATTGGGTTGGTCAATCTCGAAGCCTTTTTGTCGTCGACTTCTATGGTCTTTCGGAGCGCGACGTTCGTGATCGCTTTGCCGCGTCATATCAGCATCTTTTATTGGGTGCGAAGCCAGAGCGAGATGCGAGCAGAAACGAGCACTTCAAAAAACTTTGGTGGGTAATTGGTCATCCTAGACAGCAATTTCGAGATGCCAGTGTTGCTTTAACTCGGTACTTAGTTACAGTTGAGACTCAAAAGCATCGTTTTTTTGGTTTCCTGCCAACAGACATAACACCGGACAGCACTCTCGTAACAATATCGACTTCGGATTCAATGCATGGTGCGATTCTTAATGCTCGAATCCACGTTACCTGGGCCTTAGCCGCAGGCGGCAGATTGGGCGTCGGAAACGATCCGCGCTACAACAAAACTCGCTGCTTCGAAACCTTCCCTTTTCCCGCACTCGCCAGTCCAATCCTGGGCGACAGTGAAGAAGCCAACAAAACCCTAGTCGAAAAATTACGCAGTCTTGGCGAACAGCTAGACGCACACCGCAAGCGCCAACAGGCGGCACACGCGGGTTTAACGTTGACCGGCATGTATAACGTGTTGGAAAAGCTAAAAAGCGCCGAGCCATTGAATGACAAAGAAAAAATCATCCACGAGCAAGGCTTGGTCAGCGTATTAAAAAACCTGCATGACGAGATAGATCTGGCGGTGCTGGAGGCGTATGACTGGGGCGATTTGGCGGGTTTGATGCAGGTGGTGAATGGTAATGCTCGAGTCTTCGATGGCCACTCACGCGAATTGGATTACCCCTCACGCTTATTGGATGGCCCCTCACCCCAGCCCTCTCCCCGTGCGGCCGTTGTGCTGCGAACCAACGCTGAGGGCGGGGCGAGGGAGCC
>JAYVAQ010000665.1:0-6186 GCA_043750875.1 Rhodanobacteraceae bacterium | reverse complement strand
AATGATCAGGTAATTCTGGAAGTTGCTCGCGTTCAACTAAGTCAATCTGTGGCACATCAATGCCAACTGCGGCGGCAAGCGACATCATGCCGAACTCATTCTCCGGCACTTCCAAATACTGGGTGTCGGGCAGTTTGACAATCCAATCGCCGCCATAGGGATCGGCGGCAGGCAGAGTAAAGCGTTCTGCAATTCTTAGCAGGGAAAATTTCAGTGCAACGCCTGCCAGGGAAAAGCGCCAGAGCCCACTGTCAACCATTGAAGCAGAGTAACTTCGCTCACGCTTTGATTTGCCTAAATTACTAAGTTTGTCCTTGTCATTTGGCCCCGAAGATTCCGCTTCAACTCTAACGGCACCCGGCAAATCGTGGCCTAAGGCTAGCGATAGTTGGGCCTCACGCTTGAACGAAATACCGCGTAAAAACAGACGGTAAGTCGACCGCGCGAAAAACATCCCTAAACCCGGCATACTTCACGTATGGCATCCGCATCCCAAGACAGCACGAATTCTGAGTTTGCCATCGAGGTACGCGGGCTGACGACGCATTATGGGCACCGTAAAATCCTGGATAACGTGGATTTTACTGTCGCGCATAACGAAATTCGGGTGATCATGGGCGGCTCGGGTTCGGGCAAATCCACCTTACTGCGGCACTTGCTTGGGCTGCACCAACCCACCAGCGGCAGCATTGAACTGCTGGGCAAGAACATCAATGCGCTCAGTGCCAAAGAGCTGTTGGAATTCAAGCGTGAAATGGGCGTGAGCTTTCAAGGCGGCGCGCTGTTTACCTCAATGACCGTGGGTGAGAACGTAGCGTTGCCGCTGCGCGAGCATTTTAAGCTGGACGAAAATACCATCCGCATTATGAGCCGCCTGAAGCTTGAGGTCGTTAGCTTGGGTGGCTTCCAAGAACTGATGCCCAGCCAATTATCGGGCGGCATGATCAAACGCGCAGCGCTGGCGCGCGCGATTGTGATGGACCCGAAACTGCTGTTTTTCGATGAGCCATCCGCAGGGCTGGACCCGGTGGTTTCTGCCGAGCTTGACGAGTTGATTCTGCGTTTGCGCGAAGCAATGGGAATGACCATAGTCGTGGTCACGCATGAGCTGGAAAGTGCGTTCAAAATTGCCGATAAAATTACGGTACTAGATCAAGGCCAAGTGCTGATGACCGGGCCCATGGCCGAAGTACGCGCCAGCCCAATTCCGCGTATTCAAGACTTACTGAACCGGCGCCCGCGCGAGGTTGAGGTCAATGTGGATGAGTATTTGGAACGACTGACTGCGAAGACTTAAGCATGCTGTACGCAATCCTAAAACTCGCCCGTGTGCATCAGTGGGTCAAAAATGCGCTGGTGTTCACCGCACTTTTGACTGCGCAGCGCTACACCGATGCGCTGGCGTTACAGCACAGCACGCTGGCTTTTTTCGCGTTTTGTGCAGCCGCGTCTGCGGTGTATGCATTTAATGACACGCTTGATATCGCCAGCGATCGCGCGCACCCGAATAAAGCGCAGCGCCCGCTGGCCAGTGGACTATTGCCGCTTTGGGCCGGCCCGGTCATCGCGGTCACTTGGCTTGCCGTGGCAAGTTTGCTCAGCATGCGTTTGGGCCTGAAGTTTCAGCTGATTTTATCGGCGTATGCAGCGGCATCTTTTGCGTATTGTGTGGGCTTGAAACGTGTTGCGCTGATTGACGTGATGCTGCTGGCCGGTTTGTACGTTTTGCGTGTCGGGGCCGGTGCGGCTGCCATCAGCGTTGGTTTAAGCTTTTGGCTCGCCGCGTTTACGCTATTTTTGTTCCTTTCCCTGGCGTTGTTAAAGCGCGTAATTGAATTGAAAGATTTGGCGCGTGGCCATATCGAAACTAGCCAGCGCGCTTATCAAGCGCTGGATTTGCCGCTTTTGATTGGTCTAGGCACAGCCGCGACCATGGGCGCTGCGGTGGTGTTGGTGCTGTATCTAAACAGTCCAGAAATGCGGCTGCACTACAGCCACCCGGTGCGGCTATCGCTATTGTTGCCGGTGGTGCTTTACGCGATGTCGCGGCTTTGGCTCATTGCTCTGCGTGGGCAAATGCACGCAGACCCAGTCGTACATGCGCTGCGCGACCCGGCCAGCTATTTGAGCTTGGGCGCAACGTTGGTGGTGGTGTTTTGGGCGATTTGACTGCGCCAAGTACGACTCAATCGAGCGCGGCCATCGTTAAAGTCGCAACGATCTTGCTGTTGCTGCTTGCAGCGGTGCGCATGCTGACACTGGTTTTGCATCAGCCGGTGATTGGCTATGCAAATCAATACGACATGTTGCGCAGCTCTGCCTGTTTGGATTTTTGGCCAGGAACATCGGCGGCGAATTTAGCCGATGCGGAATTAGCTATCGCTACGCCAACAGCGCCGATTGCGGTGTATCAGCGTCGTGTATTTGATCGCCGCAATTGTTACTGGAGCACCGATGTCGCGCTTGCCTCGGCCGCAATAGCGCTACATCGCGTGGCAAATACTGCCTCAAGGGATGTTGATTTGCGCTGGCTAGGCACAAGCAAAGCGGTGGTTTTGCTGGCGGCCATTTTTTGGCTGAACGCTTTGCTTTGGCACTACCCGCGCGCGGCAGCACTGCATGCGCTGCTGGCCGCGCTGGTGTTGGCGGACCCGCACGTGATGCTTTACGCCAATACGCTCTACACCGAATTTGGTGCGGTGTTAGGTGCGTATTTGGCCATTGGCGGCGCGGTCATTTGGCGTTTGCTTTACGCCCAGGCCAAGTTGAGCCAGCAACGACAGGCGCTTGCGGCGCTTATGTTGGGGCTGGCGAGTTTGGCGTGTGCGCGGGTGGCGCACGCGCCGCTGGCGATCATTCTTGCTTGCGTGGTGCTGTGTTTTGCTCGAGCCGCGCACGGCGGATTTCCGCGCGCATTCGCGTTGGCCTTACTGCTGCCGGTGGTATTCGGGGCGGCGGTGGCCGCACGGAATCAGCACGCGCTGGAGGGTGTGGCGCAGGCGAATGCCAGCAACACATTGTTTTTTACGGTGCTGCCATCCGCGCCTGATGCGAAAGCGCTCGCGCGCGCCATAGGCTTGCCCGCGCACTGCGGCGAGCTGGCGTTTTCCAGCTGGTATTTGCGCCGCAGTACGGAGCTAGGCCGTGACTGCCCCGAGGCCTATCGTTTTTCCCGCGCACGGTTGGCAGTAGTGCTAGCGACGCATCCGCAGACCGCGCTTAGGCTACTGGCCAACGCGTTTGCGCAATCGCGCGGCTGGCGCATGCGCTACGTAGGCGAAGTGGCAAATGCACAGTTGACGCGCGCCGGCTTTTGGAGCGTTGCTGATTTTGCGCCGCGATTAGCGTATCCGATCTATGTTTGGCTGAGCATTTTTGCACTGTGTTTCGGTGCGCTGGCTGCATGCAAAAACGTAAGCGCGCAATCAAGCGCTGCCAGCGCGCTGCGATTGAGCTTGGCCCTGCTGACCGTCGCGTTGACGGTACCGCTTCTGATTTCTTTGCTGGGCGATGGCTACACAGAACTGCCGCGGCATGCGCATCTTACTAGCGTCGCATTGATCGCTCTCTTGATCGTTTTGGCGGCAAATGTTAGAGCGCTGGGCTTGTGTCGATTTGCAATTGCAAGCCTTATCAGTGCCGTGCTGAGTTACACCATTTGCCTGCAGCCTGCAGCTATTGCCGCTTGGGATCATCCACTTAAAGCGTATGCCGGGCAACGCATTGCAGTTTCCGGCTGGGCATTGGACGCCTTGGGGCTCGTCAAAATTTATGCTGCAGGCCCCGGCCAGGCCAATCAGGCGCTCGCTTTTTCGCGACGCACAGGTGTTAGCACCGTGTTTCAAGGCTACCCCAATAGCGATCACGCAGGCGTCGTGGGTAGTGTGCTTATCAATGCGCCCTACACCGAAATTCGGGTGCGCAATCGCCTAGGCGTAGAAACGGTGGTAGATAGAATTTGGACCACCTCGAACCCTAAAGCTGCGCCGTGATTTAGCATCACTTTGTGTTGCGATTGTGTAAACAAGCGCCGTTCACGCTTGTAAATTCCGGCCTAGCAAATTACGTTTGCCCGACTCGCGCGCCGCGCTGAGTTCGCGCGATTGCGCCAAGATTACAATGGAGAATACGTATGGGTATGCTTTCAGAATTCAAAGACTTCGCAATGCGCGGCAATGTAGTTGACTTAGCCGTGGGTGTAATTATCGGCGGCGCATTCGGCAAAATTGTGTCGACATTGGTCGATAAAATTATGATGCCCGTGATCGGCTTCTTAACCGGTGGTGTCGATTTCGCCAAACAATCTTACGAATTGAAGCCCGCAGTGGGTGATATTCCCGCCGTAGTGATCGCTTACGGCGAGTTCGTCAACGCGTTTATCCAATTCTTGATCATCGCGTTTTGCCTTTTTCTAGTGATCAAAGCGATGAATACGCTGAAGAAAAAGGAAGCGGCCGCCCCTAAGCCTGAGCCACCCGCGCAAGAAGTGCTGTTGCGCGAAATTCGAGATGCACTAAGGGCGAAGTAAGTTTGCAAGGGCGATCGTCCTGGGATTCTCTGTCCTGAGCGCATCCTCTTCAGCATAATCACAAAAGCGATCACATTGACCCAGTGCATCAGCCGGATCGGCCAGCGATGGCGCAAACTAAGATAGCTGTTAGGTGCTGGTGTGGTGGCTGGAACGGGCGATTCAGCGTCGGGCATCGCGGTTACCTTGGCTGAGGATGTTAACAACTTGTGCTAGACCGAGCCCGAAAACTTTCACGCATATTCGAGTTCGTCTGCGTTGAGCTTTAGTGCCGGAATATGCAATTGCCAGGCTGAGCGGATTCGCCGCGAGGCGCGGGCTAATGCCAGTGGCATTTCTCGTCTCAGTTTTTGCGACAGCTACTATGCAGTGTAAATGCACACCCCAACCGGCCTTGTGCTCATGCAAACCCCTCATGCTCAAACAACCACCATTTTCCGCACCTGGCTCGCCCTTGGGCTGGCCGTTAATTTGGCGTTCGCGTCCAACTCCGAACCAACGTTTTTTGGCCCAGCGTGGCTTTGGTTGATCGCGATACCATTAGCGGCATACGCTTTGGCGAGTTTTCCAAGTGCGTTGCAAGCAGTTTTGCAATCGGCAAAACGTCGCTGGATTTTACGTACGCGCGCACAGGCGATCCGTGTGCGACGTTAAGTTAATTCTTCAATCATGTGCGTGTGATTCGTATAAATACAGATATCACCGGCGATCTTCAGCGCTTTTGCCACAATTTCGCGTGGCGGCAATTCCGTGCTTTCCAATAGCGCCTTGGCTGCTGCTAAGGCGTAATTGCCGCCAGAGCCAATGGCAATCAGCCCCATTTCCGGCTCAAGCACATCACCATTACCGGTAATAATCAGACTGGCCTCGCGATCTGCCACGGCCAACATCGCCTCCAGCCGCGCTAAACGACGTTCAGTGCGCCAGTCTTTGGCCAATTCGACCGCCGCCCGCACCAAATGCCCGGAGTGTTTCTCCAGCTTGCTTTCGAATAGCTCGAATAATGTAAAAGCATCCGCCGTGGCACCGGCAAAACCAGCCAACACTTCGCCTTTCCACAAGCGCCGAATTTTTTTCGCATTGCCCTTAACAATGGTGTTGCCCAGCGTGACTTGGCCATCGCCGCCGATGACAACGTTTCGACCGCGCCGTACTGAAACGATGGTGGTTCCGTGGTACTGCTGCATTGCAAACTCCTTAGTAACTAACCTTCGATAGGTCTTGAGTTGCGGGCAGTAGCGATCAGTTTCAAGCGCACAGCGAAATCAACGGTAAAATTGCTTAGGCCGCCCTGACATTGCTGCAGGGCGGTCTCTTTCAGCTATTCGAAGCCGACTTGCATTAGCACATCACTTTCACCAAACAGCGTTATTTTGAAGGCTGAAGTCACCGCAAAGCCGCTCACAGCCGCAGGATCAAGCACATAAATCCGACCGTACAATGTGCGGCCAAAATGCGCTTGACCGTCGGGCAAGCTCAATTGCACCGAGGCATCGCCGGTAGCGTTCAAATTTGCAACGATATTGGCGTAGCCGCCGATTGGCAACGTCGTATTGCTGGGTAAACCAGGATCGCTATCGCCGACGACCAGCGTTGCAACGGCGTTACTAAGTCCCCTAGAAACTTGCACGGTAAAGTTGCGATTGCCAAGTAACGGC
>JAYVAQ010000664.1:0-2704 GCA_043750875.1 Rhodanobacteraceae bacterium | reverse complement strand
CCTGGGCCGCCGCCAGGACCACCAGGGCCAGGACGTGGCGGCCGTGGTTGTACTTCGAAATCAAACTCCTTTTGTGCCCAAACTCCGAGCGCTTCAATGCTACCGATGGCGTTTGGCGCAACAGCGATGTCCATGGCGCTGACTTCCACCGGGGCGCCGGTGTCTATCTTCAAAGTTTCGCGATGATTTAAAAATATGCCACTAGTGCCCAGTAGTAGGAACAAAAGCGCACCCCAAAAGCCGGTCCAAGCGTGGATGCGCTTAAGCCACAAAATAATTGCGGCTTTGCGAAACTTTGCGGGTAGAAAAAGTGGGCCACCTGGGCGGGCCTTTGGCGTCGTACTAATCATGAGAACTCCGCCGATTGGCGCAATTTAGGTTTAAAGTTTTGCATACCACGTCACGCGTGCAGGCTGATCCAAGGCTTGGACCGCAAGCAAACCAATGACTCGTGGCAATGCGCTACGCGCTAAATGAGTGCAAACATCAATGGTGCTCGGCAAAATAGCTTCACGCCACTGTTTGACTAGACCCTAAAGCAAGTGCGGATAAGAAGTATTCGCATTTAAATCTGTCTTGTCAAACGAAATGCGGATACATCATTTGAACAATACAGCCTCGGGAAGCGCAATGAGATTTTTACGTGCGCAACTCGTAACTTGCGCACCAGCCGCCCGCCGCAACGGAATAGCCCGGATAGGCGTTGCAAGGTAAAAGCTCGCCATCTGTACGCGCAGCCAGCCGGCAATTGCTACAAATTTGACCTGCGGCATAGCTCGGAAACGCATTCTTATCAACCAAACGCGCATCAATTTTGTAACCCAAACTTTTTGCTGCAACTGATTCTTCCCGAAGTGGCTTCAACACCGGCGGCGTGCAGCCCGCAAGCAGCGCAGTGGCGGCGATTTGAATAAGTACGGTGCGGCGAGTAGGCATAGCGATTAGCTTAAATTGAAATAACCAGCCCTAAGCATAGCGTTCTGTTTGCGGTGTAGCTGTGAGCTTGACGGCAAAGTGCCGTAAACTTAGAACGAAACTTTTGCCTATACAGGAAGCATCGCCATTCTTGCCATTGACCTATCGCACTTCGCTGATTGTGCCGCCATTATTTCCGAAGTTGGTAAAGAGCTCTATGAATTGGGCTGGACACCGGCCACCAGTAGCAATTTTTCCATGCGCATCGACGCCGAAAACATCGCTATCACAGTCTCGGGCCGCCACAAAGGCCGATTGACACCGGAAGATGTGATGGTGATTGATGCCGCAGGCGAAGCGGTTGGCACCACCGCCAAGCCCAGCGCTGAAACACTGCTGCATACACATATTTACTCGCGCTTTCCCGACGCCGGAGCGGTGCTGCACACGCATTCACGTGCGCAAACTTTAGCAAGCAAGATCTGTGAGCCAGCTGGCTACATCGTTTTCGAGAATTACGAGTTATTGAAAGCGTTTTCCGGAAATATGACGCACGAGATCCGTATGCAGGTGCCGGTGTTTGCCAATACCCAAGATATGCCGACGTTAGTCCGCAAAATTGACGCGTTTATGGACCGCGAACCGATTTGTCACGGCTACTTAATCGAAGGCCACGGCATTTACACCTGGGGTAAAACCATGGCGGAAGCACGTCGACATCTAGATGCATTTGAGTTTTTATTGGAGTGCGAGCTCGAGTTACTGAAAATGCGGCCAGGAATTGCATTGGTAGAAAAGTCATGAGCAAGTTACGAATTTTTAGCGCATCAGATGCGACGACGGTGCAGTTTGAAACTAGAAACCCAGTCGCAATAAACGCGAAATTGCAAGAAATTGGCGTGGGCTTCGAGCGCTGGCAAGCGGCATTCGAGCTGACACCGGGAGCCAGTCCGGAGTCAGTGCTTTCTGCCTATAAAAACGATATTGATAAACTCATGCAAGCGGGTGGATTTCAAAGTGTCGATGTCGTCAGCCTGCACCCTGAACATCCAGACCGTGAAGCCATGCGGCAAAAATTTCTAAATGAACACACGCATGCTGAGCCCGAGATTCGTTTTTTTGTCGCAGGCTCTGGGCTTTTCACGATCCATGCAGCCCCAGCAGGCGGTGCGGATCAAATTTTTGAAGTCGAGTGCCAAAAAAACGACCTAATCAACTTGCCTGCAGGTACTCAGCATTGGTTTGATATGGGCGAAGCGCCATTTTTCGTCGCGATTCGCATATTCACCAATCCCAGCGGTTGGGTCGCGAATTTCACCGGCTCTACGCTTTCGGCACAGTTCCCGCGCTATCAACGGGAAGCGTAAAGCGAATTCAGCTCACTTTGGCAACATCAACTTAGGCTCTTTAGCTTTGCGGTAAAGTGTTGCGATGTGGCCAATTTGCTGAATAAGTTCAGACTTCGAAGCGCCGATTAATTCGCCCAACCACAGCGTTTTGGTCTCACGATCCGGCGCGCTAATGCGTACTTTGACCAATTCATGGGCATTGAGCGCGATATCGAGTTCTTTCTGAATCGCTTCCGACACACCGTTCTCAGCAATCATGACAATTGGGTGCAAAGAATGGGTCAGGCCGCGTAAATAACTGCGTTGGGGATTGGTCAGTGGCATAATTAGGCTTCGTTTGATCAAAAATTAACTCAACCAAGGTTACCTTAAGTGGCAGCACGCAGTAAGAGCAGTAGCAGATGGCTAAAAGAACACTTCAGTGATGTCTATGTCAAGCA
>JAYVAQ010000663.1:0-2344 GCA_043750875.1 Rhodanobacteraceae bacterium | reverse complement strand
GAATATTCGGTGCGCCAACGTCGATTCGGTAAAATCATGGCCAAAACGCCGCAGCAAGAAAATTCGCATGCCGAGGCTACTCGCACATGAGTACCGAAAACATTGGCTATAAAAAAGATCCAGCGTTAACCGCGCGAATACTGACCGCAGTCATTCTTGCGCCGTTGGTGGTGCTTGGGGTGCTTTACCTGTCGACGCCGATATTTGCGGTTGGGCTCGCCGTCGTTTTATTGTTAGGCACTTGGGAATGGAGCCGCATTATCGGTGTGCAGCGGCGACGCTTCCGCAGCGCGGTCGTTCTCGTAAACGCCGTACTTATTGCGTTGAGCTGGTATACCTTAGCGCATGCCAATTATCTGTATATCGCCGAAATTGGCGCATTTTGGTGGTGTTTAGCGTTACTTTGGCTCAAGCGAATCACTTTCGCGCAAACCCAAACACTTGCCAATGCCGAACTCAAAATGTTCGTTGGCAGTTTATTGATGTTGCCAGCCTGGTGCGCTGCGGTTTTACTGCACGAATCGACACATGGGCCAGAATGGACTTTGTTTCTATTCGCACTCATATGGTGTGCCGATATTGGCGCCTATTTCACTGGAAGAAAATTCGGTAATAAAAAATTAGCGCCGCAAATTAGCCCCGGGAAAACACGCGAAGGTGTTTACGGCGCTTTGGCGGTATCTGGCCTGTTTGCATTTTGCATTGGAATTTGGGCTGGGAAATCACTTCCGGATGCCTTTTTACTAATGGGACTTGGACTGGTAACGGTGGTGTTTTCGGTTGTGGGTGATTTGTTTGAAAGTTTAATGAAACGCCATGCAAACTTAAAAGACTCTGGAACTTTGCTGCCGGGGCATGGCGGCGTGCTAGATCGAATCGATTCACTGCTCGCCGCCCTGCCCGCATTCGTTGCGGGAAAAGTTCTGTTAGGCCTGTGAGTTGCGCCTGTGAGTAGTAATCCTCAAACAGTGCGTCAAATAGCACTTTTGGGTGCTACCGGTTCAATCGGGCAAAGCACTCTCAAAGTACTGCGTCTACATCCAGATAAATATCAGCTATTTGGTGTCAGCGCGCATCGAAATCTCGCCGAGCTAGCGCGTATATGCCTTGAATTTAAGCCTCACATAGCCGTCGTTGCCGACGCCGCCGCAGCCATTAGCCTGCGTGCAATGCTGCCTGGCAAAACGCCGGACATTTTGCATGGTGCTCACAGCTTGAGCGCATTGGCCCGTGCTGCAGAAGTCGATACGGTGGTGGCGGCAATCGTTGGTGCTGCAGGCCTGCCCTCTACGCTGGCTGCGGCTAATGCGGGGAAACGCATACTTTTGGCAAACAAAGAATCGCTAGTTATTGCTGGCGATCTGGTTACGCAAGCGGCGCGAAAATCAGGCGCCTGTATTCTGCCAGTGGACAGCGAACACAACGCTTTGCTTCAGTGTTTGCCACCTGCCCCGGCATCCGACGGAGCGTCGACCGTCCATTCGATTGCAGGTGTCGCAAAGCTGTGGCTGACTGCATCTGGCGGGCCGTTTCGCAATTTGACCGTTGATCAGCTTGCATCTGTAACACCTGCTCAAGCATGCGCGCACCCAAACTGGCAAATGGGACGAAAAATATCGGTGGATTCCGCTACCTTAATGAATAAAGGGTTGGAAGTCATCGAAGCATTCTGGCTTTTCGGCCTGCCACCGGATCGCATAGAAGTCGTGGTGCATCCGCAAAGCATTGTGCATTCGTTGGTGGAATATATCGACGGTAGTTTTATCGCCCAACTTGGCAGCCCGGATATGTGCACCCCAATTGCATATGCATTGGCATACCCAGAACGTATAAATGCGGGTGTAAAACAGCTAAACCTGCGTGAGTTAGGTGCTCTGACATTTGAGGCACCAGACCACGCGCGCTTTCCTTGTTTAAAGCTGGCATTTGACGCCCTTACCGCAGGCAAGAGTGCGCCAGTGGTGCTAAACGCCGCGAATGAAGTCGCAGTTGAGGGTTTTCTGAACGGCATACTCGCCTTCAACGCTATACCCGCGCTTATTAACGAGTGCTTACAGCAATCGCCGATACAGTCCACGCACAATTTAGACGACATCCTAAGTGTAGACAGTCAATCGCGCGCTTTGGCGCAGACCCTCATGAAAACACACGGCAGCTACAATTTTGAAGAAACTTCGCTTCGCAATTTATCCGCCTCTGGCGGATCGCTACGCTAATTTAGACCTATGAGCATACTCGGCAGCGTTTTTTGGTTTTTAGTGGTTACCTGCGTGCTCGTCGCGTGGCATGAGTTCGGCCACTTTTGGGTTGGCCGAAAATGTGGTGTGAAAGTATTGCGCTATGC
>JAYVAQ010000662.1:0-2802 GCA_043750875.1 Rhodanobacteraceae bacterium | reverse complement strand
AAGACCACCGCCTTGAACCCGATCCCCTGACTAACTTTCCGCATCTCGCGGAGAGTGTTTCTCGTCAGGTGAGCCAGCTACTCTACATCAGTTTTTCAGTGCGTCAAGAAATTCTTGCTTGGCTCGACCTGTTTTGTTCATATTTCTTTCAGTTGAATAACAGAGATTTAGACAATTACTGAGCTTTAACCGACGCTTCGTGTACACCAAAACACTTCGCCGCGCTTTATGCTTCGCTCAAATCTACTGAGCAAAAACAATGATCCAAACCAAACTGCCAAAGGTCGGGACCACGATCTTTACCGTCATGAGCAGCCTCGCGCTGCAACACAACGCCATCAATCTGGGCCAAGGATTTCCAGATTTTGCTGGCCCGCAAGGGCTGCATGATGCGTTAGCCAAACATGTACTCGCTGGTCGCAACCAATATGCACCAGCACCCGGTGTGTTGAAGTTACGTGAGCAAATCGCGATTAAAACTGAAACGCTTTATGGACGTAAGACTAATCCTGACAGCGAAGTCACGGTGGTTTCGGGCGGCAGTGAAGCACTTTATGTCGCCATCGCCGCGAGCGTTCACGCGGGCGAGGAAGTGATCGTGTTGGATCCTTGTTACGACTCCTATGATCCAGCGATTGCACTTTGTGGCGCCACGGCGGTGCATGTACCCATGGATGCGCCTGACTTTGCGCCAAACTGGGAGCGAGTCAAAGCGGCAATTACGCCGCGCACGCGCATGATTATGATTAATTCTCCGCATAACCCCACCGGTGCGATGCTGACGCGTGCAGATTTGGACGCACTCGCCGAGATCACCCGCGACACGCGGATTTTAATTCTTAGTGATGAAGTTTATGAGCACATCTACTTCGATGGGCGCAGCTTCGAAAGCGTGCTTTCCCATCCTGAGCTAGCGTTACGCAGTTTTGCGGTGTCTAGTTTTGGTAAGACGTATCACATCACCGGTTGGAAGGTGGGCTATTGCATCGCGCCCCCGTCGCTGACCGCAGAATTTCGCAAAGTGCATCAATATCTAACCTTCTGTACCTTCCATCCGGCGCAGTGGGCATTGGCGGACTTTCTTGAGTCCGACCCAAAACACTATCGCGACTTGCCGCATTTCTATCAAGAAAAACGTGACGACTTTACCGCGCTGATGCAGTCATCGCGTTTCAAATTATTGCCGGTACAGGGCGCGTATTTCCAACTGTGCGATTACAGCGCAATTTCAGACAAGTCGGATCTGGATTTTTGCCGTTGGTTGGTAAAAGAAGTTGGCGTCGCAGCGATTCCCATGTCAGCATTTTATGACGTGCCACCAGAGCAGCGCCTGATTCGTTTTTGCTTCGCAAAGCTTGGAACGACACTTGACGCGGCTGCCACGCGGCTCTGCGCGATCTAGTTCTAATCGGGTCAATCTTAGGAATAACCATGCAAGATTTGCGCGTTACCTTGATTCAAGCAAGCACAATCTGGCACGACGCGGCGGCAAATCAGTCGCTTTACGGCGAACTGTGCCGCAGCGTTAAAGCTCAAACCGACCTAATTGTGTTGCCAGAAACCTTTTTGAGCGGTTTTTCTACCGACATTGCCGCGAATGCGCAAAGCATGCAGAGCGAAAGCATCGATTGGCTGAAATCCTTGGCACGTGAATGCCGATCCGTCGTAACCGGCTCGATCGTGATTCGCGAAGGTAGTAAAGTGTTTAACCGCCTTATTTGGATGCGGCCTGACGGTACACATAGTTACTATGACAAGCGTCACCTATTCCGTATGGCGGGCGAGCACGAGCGCTTTGGCATGGGTCAAGCGCGTTTAATTGTTGAACTGAACGGCTGGCGTATTTGCCCGATGGTTTGTTATGACTTACGTTTTCCGGTGTTCGCGCGCAACCGTTTTGCCGATGCCAAGACTGAGAACCGCGACTATGACGCCCTAGTTTTTGTCGCCAACTGGCCGAGCCCGCGCAGCTATGCTTGGAAGACTCTGCTGCGAGCGCGCGCGATCGAAAACCTGAGCTATTGTGTTGGCGTGAATCGCACTGGCACCGATGGCAACAACTTAAATTACAGTGGTGACAGCGTAGTGCTAGATTTTCTTGGTCAGCCTTTAATCGAATGTGGCGCGCAGCCACAGGTCGTAACCACAACACTGTCCTGGACGGCACTACAGGAACATCGCAGCCGCTTTCCCGCATTCTTGGATGCAGATGAGTTCGAACTGAAATGACCGCGGTTTCGGCGGCAGTGGCCGCACTGCGCCGTGGCGAATTAGTGGGCATGCCTACTGAAACCGTTTACGGCCTAGCAGCAGATGCACGTAATCCGGCAGCGATTGCACGAATTTTTGCGCTTAAAGGCAGGCCTGCAGAGCACCCGGTTATCGTGCACTTAAGCGATGCGGAGCAAATACGCGCTTGGGCGAAAGACATTCCAGAGCACGCGTGGCAATTGGCGAAAGAATTCTGGCCTGGGCCGATGACGCTGATCTTGCACAAGCAGCCCGGGGTGTTGGATCTGATTACAGGCGGCCAAGACAGCGTCGGGTTACGCGTGCCGAATCATCCGATGGCGTTGAAACTCTTAGCAGAGTTTGACGATGGGCTTGCGGCGCCGTCTGCAAATCGCTTCGGCCACATCAGCCCCACCACTGCGCAACATGTGCGGGACGAATTCGGCGATCAACTGGACATAGTCTTGGACGGCGGCGATGCACAGATTGGCATCGAATCCAGCATTATCGACGCGCGCACCGCTGAGTTACGTATTTTGCGTCCCGGTGCGATCACCGCGGCGCACATTG
>JAYVAQ010000661.1:0-7884 GCA_043750875.1 Rhodanobacteraceae bacterium | reverse complement strand
TCGAACTTTTGCGACCCTGCAAACGGCGGGCCTAATCGAAATTGATCAACGCTCAGTGAAACTTCTGGACACAACACGCCTTAAGCAATTTTGTCGCGGCGGCACACGCATTTCGGCTAAAGATCTAGTCAAATCGAACACCAAGCGTGTTGGCGAGAAGCGGTTATTGGCAGCTTAGAAATGCTGAGGCGGTGGTTCAATACGATTGACTTAAACGAATGCGACCCTGTTCTTTAAGCGCCAACGGCGCGCACCATTACAGCCTGGGGCAACGCCCCAGGAACGATCATTAAAGAAATTGCTAAGGGCTGAAAGCCCGATCCATCAAAGTTTATTGTCCGTAAAACTTGTTGATGAAGCGGGCTTTCAGCCCTAATCATTAGGTGGTTTCTATACCTGGGGCGCTGCCCCAGGCTATGATGGTATGGGCTTTCAGCCCGGGCGTTGACACTTGGCTTGTGATGTTAGTTGCAGTGAAGTCTGCCCAGCCAAAAAATCAACTCCGAGACGCGCCTCAAGCTTTCTTCGCAAACGAAGCACACCAGCCTTTGGTCGCGACCGACTTGCCGGGGAAAAGAACGCACGGATTGCGCACGTTCTTCACATCCCCCTGCATCAAAGCGCAGGTCGCGCAGATTTGATCCGGTGTGTGTTTCGGGTACTTCACCTTATCAACTTTAGTCGCATCCTCGACATACCCCAGGGCTTTTGCGGTTGGATTATCCAGTTCCAGATTCGGCAACGTGGCCGCTGCTGCCGGTGCCGCTGCATGCAGTGCCGGGATCACAACGGCCAGCCCGACGGCGCTGGCGGAGGCGAATTGCAAAAAGCTGCGGCGGTTCAAAGTTTTATTTGTTGACATAACTACTCCGATCTAAAAAATTGGCCAAAAATCTGTGGTTTGAGCCCAGATTATCGTCCCAGAAGTGTGCAGCGACTGCATACAGATCACCTTGATCCAGATCAAACGCAATTGCAACGCCGTACTGCCTTAGCGTGACTTTAATGCAAGCCGTTGTTCAAGCCACGCCAATAAATCACGTGCGGACAACACGCCAGAAATCCGATCCTTTTCGCGGCCGTTTTCAAACAGCACCAGCGTCGGAATACTGCGAATGCCATATTTGGCGCTGGCAAGCGGTGCCGCGTCCGAATCCACTTTGACAAAACGCACTTCTAACAACTGTGCGGCGGCGCTGGCGAAGTTGGGTGCCATGGTTTTGCACGGGCCACACCACGCGGCCCAGAAATCAACGAGCACGGGCAGTTCGGTGCGCGCAATAAACCCGGGCAAAGTCGCGTCGGTAAGGGCAACGGGTGCCAACGGCAATAACGCAGCTTTGCAACGGGCGCATACCGGCCCCGCGTGCAGACGGTCTTCAGGCAGGCGATTGATCGTGGCGCAATTTGGGCAAACAAGGTGCATTAGTTAATCCAATCAATTTCAAAAAGCTTGTATGGGATCCGGCATTACCGACCCTAATCTTCAAATGCGGCTGCAAATGCCTCCGCACAAATACGATAAAAACGATCCGACGCTTCATCAGGAGCTGGGGCTAAAGCATCAAGCGCAGATTTTAACAATGGCCGAGCCTGAGCCAAGTCGCCACGCTTGAGTAATAATAGCCCGCGCAGCGCATTCATCGCCGCGTCCCAATCTTCATTGCCTGCGGCTGCGACTAAAGTCTTGCTGTCCAGTGTCGTAATCAGTACCTGTGCAGCCTCCAGATTATCTAACTCAAGCTCGGCACATGCCAATGTGTAGGCTGCATCTTGACTTTGCGTCGATGCCTTGCCTTGGCTCAAAACCAGCTGCTTATAGGCTGCACGTAGCCGCAAGGCCGCTTGGAGCACGTTGCCGGACTCATAGAGCGTGCGTCCCCAATTCACGAGGGTAACCTGGGACTGGAGATGTTGCTCGCCCATTTTCATGCGCACCATGATGTGCAGGGATTCTGCATACAGGAGTGCTTTCGGCCAATCTGGCTTGCGAAATGCCACACCGATCAGCTCGCCGAGCAACAAGATGTGTTTCGAGTGACCTTTGCCAAAGCGTTCCACAATCAGCGGCTCGGCTTCAAGCAGCAGTGTCAGCGCTTTGTCGTCTTGCGCTTGCAAACTATAGCTCCTTGCCAACGCAACTTTCGCGAGCGCAACGGTAATAGCACTGTCATCGGTGCGCGCACGTGCCTCACTAATCAGTGCATTTCCTTCGGCCTGTGCCTGCGCGTGGGCTTGCGTGAGCGTGTAAGCAAAAATCAGTTGCGTACGTAAAGCGTCATGTTGGGCGACATTTTCTGGCGCGTATTGGTCCAGCGTTTGCACTGCTATTTCAAGCTCCGGCACCGCTTTGGCAAAATCGCCCCGAGTGAGGTGATAGCTGCTCCAAGCGGATGCCACCAGATAGCGCGCTTCATTTCCGATCAAATCCGGCGGCAGCGGCACGGCGGACAAGTCTCGCGGCAGCGGCACGGCGGACAAGCCTCGCGGCAGCGGCACGCCAGACCAGTAAGCGGCGTCGTGCTGCAAAATTTTAAGTTCACCGGCGGCATCGTCAAGTCGGCCAAGTTTGCACAACAATCGGGACAGTCGTGAGCGCAGCCTGAGCACTTCCATGCCGACACTGCTCGCTCCAATTTTGGGAATGGACGATAAGTTTGCGGAATACAGTTCAAGCGCTAACCGCGTTTCAACCTCAGCTTCAGCCCAGAGATCAATCGAATCAAACAAACCGCCCAGGCTCGCGCGTATCGTTGCTTGTGTCATTGGTTGCTTGGCAAAGCGCGTAGTTACCCGTGCACGGGCCGCTAGCAATACATCGCGCAGGGTCGCATCTGGCCCTTTAGTCGCAACCAAAGGATTCGCACGGCTAATCAAATCTTCGTTTAAAAAAGCACTCAAGGCACTGGCACGCGCCAATTCGGCCTGCGCCACGTTGCGCGAGCGCATGGCCGCCTGTTGAAAGCTCAACGCCGTGAGCACGCCTGCCACTAGTGCTGCGATTAACGCGAGTAAATAAGGCCGATTGGCGCGGCTGCGGGCAAGTGCAGCTTGCGCGATGCGCGCCTGTGCCTCCGCGCGCGTGAGCCGCGTAGCGTGCGCACGGCGCGCTTCGAGCGCGCGCAAACGCGCAGCAAACTCGGTGGCGCTGGCGAAACGTTGTTCGGGGTTGACGTTAGTGGCAAGATATAAATCGCGCGCCAACAGTTCATCCGCGATGCTGAGCTCCCAACCTGACACCATAGGCTGAGCCATACGTCCTGACAACAATTGATACAGCAGAACGCCCAGCGCGAAAACATCCGATTGTGTGGTGGCGGGCTGCCCAGAAAACAATTCCGGCGCAATGTATAGCGGTGTTCCGGATAGTGAGTCCGCACTCTCGGTTAGCGTCATACCTAGCCGAGTGATCCCAAGCGCATCCAAACGCCCCGAGTCCAGCAGGCTGGCACTACCGAAATCAGTGATTTGTACCTTTAAACCCTGCTCGTTCGAGTTAACTAGGATATTTGCTGGCTTTAAATCTTTGTGAAGTACGCCGATTGCATGCGCCGCCGCCATCGCATCGGCAATTTGCAAAAACAGCTCTAGACGTTCCTGCTGATCGGTAGCGCCAAGCTTGGCATCGGCCCAATCAAGCAAATTTTCGCCGCCATAAACAGATTCTAGAAAATACGGCGCGGTTTCAAAATTCCAGTCGATCACCTCGACAAAGCAATCGCCGTTTGCCACGCTTTCTTGCAGCAGCCTAGAAACCGTGACTTCGCGCTTCAAATCACGCAGCCGTTCACCCTCCAGCGCAAATTTGTAGACCCGCTGCTCACGCGTTTTGCTGTGCCGCGCGAGCCAGACTTCACTGCTTTGATGCCGACCGAGCTGCCTATTTTGATACCGACCGAGCTGCCTATGCAATACGAAATTTTCCCGCCCAGGAACCACCTTCCCCGCCGCCAGCGCCGGCTCGCTCGCCAATGGGGCGGGCAATACCGGTCGGTTTACCGCAGCAGGCCCAGCCAGCGCCATGCGGTTAATCGGCCCGTCCAATCGATAGCCAATTTTTGGCAGTGTACAAATTCGCTCTGCATTCGCAGCACCGAGCGCGCGACGCAGCTTATTGATCGCATTCGGCAATACCTTTTCCACCGTCACACGCCCGGCCCAGACTTGGCTTAGCAACTCTTCTTTGCTCAAGCTTGTGCCAACGTTGCGTAATAAATAGGCAAGCAAGGCTAAGGCGCGTGGCTCAACGTCAACGGGCAAACCCGAAACGCGCAGCTCGAACCGCGCCTCATCGAATTCAGCGGTGCCAAATCGGTAGGTATAACAGTTGTTGTCCATTTTCAATATTCGCCCGCGATTTCATCGTCCGTTCCGTCTTCGACGGTCGATCAGAATACCAATTTAGAGTTGCTTTGTTGTGCTATGGCAAGGCAATCAAACCAGCCCGCATGGGCGCGCATCCAGCAGACGTTACCGATCCGTTACCAAACCGTAGCACCGTTAACGACATTGGTGCGGTAGCGTCGACACTAATTAATCACATAGAAGCAGCGTCATGTTACTGACTAAATCACCTTTAAAAATTAGCGCGATCTCAATAGCTCTTGTACTGACGTCAGCACATAACAATGCGCAAAGCACACTATGGACCCTAGTCGCCGCCGAACCCACACGTATTCCAGCGCCCGAACTGCCAGCTGGAGTGCGAAACTTTTTTGATGCTAACGTGGGTGACTACGGTGCGGGCCAGTTTGGCTTTCGCGTTTTAGGGCCTGAAGCTGCGAACGGCTACTGGGTGAACCGAAACGGTGCTTTGGTGCGTTACACCCAGATCAATGCGGCAGGGCCTTTCGGGCCTAGCCGAAGCGGTGCGGAAAGCGGGCATCAATTCGACAGCATACGATCTGGGCTAAGTTCAACAGCGCCGGACGGTCAGCGCAGTTTTCTAGGGCGCGCGGGCGTTCCGGGCGATGTGGCGGGTGCCACCAACGGCGTTTGGCGCTGGAATGGCGCACAGAATATTGAAATTGCGCGCGGCGGCACACTCGGCCTGCTCGGGCCGGGCTTGAGCGCTGACTGGATGTTTATCAATGATCGAACCTTTGTCGATGAGGCCCGGATGATGCAGGGAGGCCAGGTACTTGTTCACGCCGACGTTTTTAGCGCAACGGTGACTAGATCTAGGCTAATCGCAAGGCATGTTCCTGGATTTGGCAATCAGCCTTGCATGCAAGTCGGCGTATCGGGTGGCGCGCTAGCGCCGGGGCTGCAAGCGAGTGATCGATGGCTGGGCGTCAGTAACTCAAATTCTATCGGCATATCATTCGACGGCAGGGTCTATGTGCGCAATGTAGCCGTGCTGCCTGGGCCACGAAATATCGGTGGCATCTGGGAGATATGCGATGGCCCGCCGCGCGCGCTTGCAATCATTCGAGAAAGCGGCGCACGCGGGCCGAATATCGGCATTGTTGGCGCACAGTTCGAGGATCTTAACCCTACGGTGACGCTACCGCCGCTGCCAGATCGCGGCAATGGCTTTTATTTTTTCTCGGAGTATTGCAAAACGGTTAATCCCTGTGATTCGCCCGTCGGCGTGCCGCAAGTTGGGCTGTTTCACCATCAATCTGGCAGCAACCTCGGCATTGCCTACAATGATGCGAGCGGGTTTTATGGCCCGAATTATCTTAATTCGCGCTGGAAATTTTTTAATGGGCCGAGCCTCAGCGTCGCAGGTCTTTACAGCTCGTTTATTTCGAGCGTAAGTACCACGGACACCACCGATCTGACCGGGCTGTGGCGAGTGCGCTCCGGCCAGCGCCCTGAATTGGCGGCTTTGATTGGCTCGTCAGTGCTTGCCTATGCGCCAGAGCCTGGACGCACTTGGAAATCGTTTGCTGGAAGCGCCATATTTAGCAATGGCGATGTAGTGTTAGCTGCGCGAACCGATCCGGGTGATAGCTACGCCATCTGGCTGTTACCACGAGGCGGTGTGCCGCGCCGCGTGCTGGAACAAGGGCAAATAGTGACGCTACAAACCGCGAACGGCCCGATTCAAGAAACGATTGGTGGCTTTACGTTGCCCGCCAGCGGCAGTGGATACGCCAGCGGTATTGACGACTGGGTTGGAGCGGACGGCACGCTTTTGCTCAGCGTGCGCATGGACGGCGATGTCGGCTACAACTTCTTAATTAGCACGAAGTTAAATGTGCCCAATCCACTGAATATTTTTGCCGATGGCTTTGAGTAGGTCGGGCATGTCAATTTTCAATCGGCCCGCAGCGCCATGGCTGCGAAACGTTCTGATCGGCACGACCAGCATCCTAGCGATCACAGCACTTACTTCGCTTGTCCGGCAAACGCTAAATCCCCAACAAAAGCGTCACATAGCGTTTGCTGCGGAAGTTGAAATGAATGCACGCGTAGAAATACCAGCGCGCATTACGCTGCCAAAGAACGCGCCAATGCGCGCCAAAACCGTGTCCAGTTTGTTTGCAGTAGCGATAAAACGCCGCGTTGACCAAGCGCTACCAGGGCAACAATCGTGGGAACCGAGTATCATGGTTACCCGCGCCGATGCTAAAAATGCGGCTGAGGACGAGGTGATCGCGCTTTGGATGGATGGCCGTGCGACAACGGCGCTAACCGATCTGCGCATCGGGATCACGCGCAGTGTCGACGGTGGCAATCACTGGGCCACCAGTGACTTGGCGCCGCCCGATGCGTCCAGCAATGTTTCATTCGACCCTATGAGCGCATTGGATGCCAGCAATGGCCGCGCCTATGTTGGCGCGATGTCGCGTAATTACAACCTGGGCGCAACAGACACGGTTTGGCTCGCGGCACGAAATGCCGCAGCAAGCAGCTTTGCCGCACCTTGTGCTGGCTAAAAGCGGCAGGTATCGGTATTTTGCAACTTGGAGATAAAACCTTATGCCGAACAAAACCTTAGCGTCGATAAAATGGGCGAGAATTCTGGGCTCAACAATCCTGGTCACTGCCTTGATAGGCGGCGCTACCATTGCATGCGCCGAAACTCAGCAGCAGTATGCAGACAAGCAAACAAGCGACTACTATCACTACATCAAGCCGCAACTTGACCAACAAGCTGCTGAGACCGCCGAAATTTTGAGCAGGCCTTCAAATTGGGGGCCAGGAGAGATTCGTGACGCGGTCAATTATGGCGCGCTCGCTTGGTATGAAAAAAGCCCTGGCAAATATGGCTATGTGTTCAATCAAGGTAGCATCCGGGATATGTCGGCGTCGTTGAACGTCGATATTGAGTGCACGGAGCGCCGCATTACGTGCGAAGGTAAGTTGATGGTGATGAATGCCTGGCTCGTCATCGGCAGCTATAAAAACCGTGCGCACTTTGCCGCAGCCACCGCTGAAACGCGCGCTGCCGCAGTCGCTATAGTCCAAGAGCAATGTCGAAAGGATGGCACAACATGCAGCATCAAAGATGCATTTGAAGTCATGCCGCACCGTCGTGGCGTGAGCCACCAGCGGCAAATTACTGTGGTGCGTTAGCGAATACGATGAAGCGCTAGGTTTAACGCGTTAAACGGCGATATGTATCTCCGACATGGGGCAAGGCGAATACGTGAAGCAGACCGATTTCTCTAAAAAGCGTCCGGTAGAGCGCTGGTTCATAAAGTTTTTGTGGCGCGCATTGCTCGCCACATTGGCTTTCCTGCTGGCACTGTTCGTGTTGATCAACGCGCTAGCGCTGCCGCAGCCAGCCATAATGGCGGCGCCAGCGCGTAACTCGAGCCTCGTTATTTCTGGCGTTAATGTTATCGACGCGCGCGGCAATGGCAGTGTCGCCTACCTGCAAATGGTAGTGATCGTGGGTGATCGCATCAGCTACGTTGGCGCGCAAGGATC
>JAYVAQ010000660.1:0-3673 GCA_043750875.1 Rhodanobacteraceae bacterium | reverse complement strand
TACAAGCAGATGCAGCGAGTGACATATCGGAATTTACTAGATCGCTCACCTGTCACTTGGACGGTGTGTGTTTCGATCAGCATCTGGCGAAGGTATTTGAAAGCGGCATTGTGGCTGGTGTGCCGCAGGTGTTTGGCTATGCCATGCAAAACTGTCCGGCCCTTGATCGGGCCGCACTTGCATTTGTCGATACAGCGCAGAAGTCGCTATTTTTACAGCGCCTAGTCAAAGCAAGACCAGAAGGCAATGTGCAGCGCTTGCTGCAGCTGACGCCGCGTGAAAGCAATCATTGCGACGCAATGCTATTGCTCGCCTTGGTGCTGCTTGCGGTGCCAGCGCTGAATAAGAGCGCGCACGAGCGACACAACTTATTACTCGATAATTACAAAGGCTTATTTACGACCGAGTGCTTTGACAGCACTAAATCGATGCGAGTATTTTTTGATTATCTTTTGGGCGAACAAATTGGCTTTGTCATATTGAGCCATGAGCAACAGGCGTTTACGGATGTATCGTTGCTGGGCGCTTCTGGGCAATCGCTGATGAGTACGCGCAAGCCATTGATTATAGTCAGAAATCGCGCGATGGTTGACACGTTTACTGAATTCCCCGAGTTTCGCGCCTATTTTGTTTCGCATTTAAAAGTGTTGACCGATAGCAGCCACACACTTAGCCCCAGAGGATTATTCTGATGCGTGCCATGTTCCAGCTTTTTAGTCGTTTTGCGACAACTACAACCAAATTCGACAGTGGTTTCCCCGCTGAGATTGACTTTTACGGTGCACGGCTGCGTATTTTTGCACATGATTTTGACGAAGTAGAGCGCGAACCGGCGCTCAAAACGGTGGATGCGATTTATGAAAAGATCCTGCACAACCGGCGCGCGAAAGGGCTTGTACATGCGCTCGATGACTACTTGGTTTTGCTGCGACGCAGCGGCGAGGAACACCTGTTAGATGAGGAACTTGAGCGAGACTGGCGCGTTTGCCGCACTTTGGTTTGGAGCCTAGAACTGGAATCAACGGAGCAGTTTTTGCGGCGTACGCCCTTCGCCGAATTGCCTGGCGCGCTGGATCAGCAACAAACCTTGCAAACGATTTTTGCGGATGTTGCTATCGACTTAAAGCCTTGGCTGCGTTTGGGTGCCAGCCGCCTGGAAGATTCCAGTCTGGAAGAGTGGTTGAGCGTTTTTGAAGCAACAGCTGAGGCACAGTCGTGAGCGCGCTGGAGTACTTGCGATCCATAGAACTGAATATATTTCGTAGCTTTTGCGGTGGGCAAGTTGCGTCATTTACCGAAGGCCCAGGCCTGAATTTAATTGTGGGCGGCAATGGCTTGGGAAAATCAACCCTGGTGGAAGCGATTGAATGGGTGCTCTGTGGCAGCGTCGAGCGTTTAGGCAAAGAATCCGATGCACTGGCAAATATCGATGCCGTTTCCGGCAAAATGCGCACACCTTGGGTGAAAGCGCAATTCTCAAATCGGCTCATTGAGCGGCGGCCAGAAACGCCAGTGAATCCCGACTTCAATGGCTTGCACAATATTGGTTTTGATGCCGATTTTTCCCAGCTGTTCCGTTTTACCCATCGCAGTTCGCAGTCAGCAAAGCTGCGCTTTCAACAGTTAGGTGCCAAGCAGCGCTGGCAGCAAATTGAATCGACCCAAAGCCTGCAAGAAATTGCGCAAGCGTTGCAGTCGATAGATCAAAGATTTTTCACCGACAGAATCAATGCGCGTATCACTGAATTGTCGCAGCAACTTGCAAAATACAATGGTGATTCAGAAACAGTGGTGCGACTGAATTTTCGTTTAGAGATGTCGAATTCGTTGGACGGTTTGTCTGTAGAAGCATTCCAAAAACAGGTATCGGATTTGATGGAATCCAAGCCGTTGAATGCTCTAACACCTAAACAGAAAAAAGAGCTTTTAAGTCCTGATCCATCAGCGGCCATGGCACTACTTAATCTAGCGCTCACGGACCGCACGCACAGTGTTGGCGTACTGAAGGCACGCAAAAAAGGTATAGATGCCTTAAAAATACAGTTGAGCCAGCAAATGCACGCCATAGAAAAGTTAAGCGACGAACTGACAAATGCGCTCGAATCGCGCGAAAAGTTTCGTTTGCTGCAAAGTCAGGGCCAAGCAATCAAAGTCATGCAAGACATGCATGAGCGAATGAAAATGCTTGAGGCGCAGCTGGAAGCCGCCTATCCAGAGTCAACCCTTCGTTTTATTTCGAGCGTGTTTGACAAGGATTCAAATGAGGCCAAGGTATTGACCTTTGAAATGCAAGATACCCATGCGAACTTTAAAGCCACTTTGCAACAAATCAACGAGCAGTTAGCTCAAGCGCGCGCGCAACGTGATCGGCAGCGGCAACTTGTTGTCAGCGCCCGCGCGCGTCAAGAGAAATTAGTCGGGGCATTGAGTCTTTTGTCTGAGCTGATCACTGAAGCCGACCTTCAATGCCCAGTTTGTAAGACAAGTTTTGAACATAATGGTCAATTAGCAGATCAATTGAAACTCAGCTTTACGCAGCTGGACTCCAAAGCAATTGACGAATTGAAAGCGATTGAAATCCATCAGATTGCCTTAGAAAAAGAGCAAGCGAGCCATTCCGAAAAGCTACAGCAATTAGAAGCTTTGTTTGCGGCTGTCCAATACCTTTTGGTTGCACGTAAGCAGTTTCATCAGTCAGCAGACTTGCAAATGCTTGATGCGTCATCACGGCTTGCTTGGCTAGTTGAGCGCCAAGTAAGGCAAGATGCCGCCTTCCGCGAATTTGAATCAAAGTTCGTATCGGGAACGAGAGAAATAGAACGAGACGTCATTATTCTTCAGGAACAAAAGCAATCGCTTGACTGGGAGCTAGATTCGTTGAATGACAAGTTGAGAAAGGCGTCAGACGTCAACGGAATGGGGATTGATCAACTTGCGGCGTATGAAAAGGAAAGAGATGAACTTGTGGATTACATCAATCAATTTCCCAAACTTGCAAATGCCCGGCTAGTCGATCAACAAAATCAAGAAAATACCGAACGCCGAAACCGTTTAATGGCCCTTGCCGCAGAATATTGCTGTGATGTTGAGGGGCTTGTACCAACGATCACTCAGCAGCAAAACGATATTCGCGCTGCGCTTACCCGAGTCGAGTCATTCAAAAAGCAGCGCGAAGTGGCGCGCACCGAATTGCGGCGCGTCTTGGAGGAGCGCCAAACCGTCATCAGCCAGCCTATTCAAGTCGCACTCAATCGTGTGCAGGGGATGGTGCTGTCTAAGCGCAAGGTTCACACCGAATTTAAGACCGGCTCGCCACGCGGATTGCCTAAGTTGGATCTAATTTCAAAGTTTGGCAACGCCGAAATGGCGAGTGAGCAATTTCGCAGTGAGGGCGAGCAAGCCGCCGATCATCTTTGCTATTTGATCGCGGTGAGTTTGACCTTTGGCAGTTGGTGCAAGTGGCCGGCTCTGCTGCTGGACGACCCGCTGCAATTTACCGACATCGTGCATACTTCAGGCTATGCTGATTTGATTCGCCGCATGATTGTTGAACGTGGCTACCAGATTTTTCACACCACGCACGATTTAGATCAAGCCCGCTATTTGGCGCAGAAGTGCCGTGCTGCTGGCATTGCGGTCAGGCGGATCGTGTTTGAGGGCTTGGATAAAAACG
>JAYVAQ010000659.1:0-2543 GCA_043750875.1 Rhodanobacteraceae bacterium | reverse complement strand
CATAAAAATAGCGATACGAATAGTCGAACAAAGTGCACTTGGCGTACTGCTCGATCAGTTTGGGTTTGCCTTTGACAGCTTGACCAAATGTGGCGGAATACTCGAAAGAAAACCCTTTCTCGCACAAGCGGCGACGGGCATCCATCCACGCGCCTTCTTCGCCGCTGCTGGTGCCGCGATGGCCTTCATCGACCAATACCAAATTATTGCCCTCGAATGCGTCAATCGCGACGGTTTTTTCGCCCATGGTTTCGCGCAGGCGTGACACTTCAATGATTTCAATTGCGCCACCGGTAAAAAGGCTGCCGCTGGCTTTACTGAATAGTTCGGCATTAATGCCTGCCGCGTGGAACTCGCGTAAATGCTGCTGAGAAAGCCCTTCATTGGGCGTCAAAAGCAATATGCGGTTTAATTCGCGGCGGCGGCCATGCACATCTAGGTAATGCTGGTACTGGAAAATATTCACGTGCATGAGCAAAGTTTTGCCGCTGCCAGTGGCACTCCAAAACGCTAGCTTGTTGAGTTGGGCGTACGCTTCATTGGACGTATCAAAGGCGGAAAGCTGGTCTGCCAATGCCTTCCCAGCATTAAAAATAGCAATCTGGGCGTTGATCGCGGCCAGCAACGCATCCGGCGCGCGGAAATAGCGGTCTAGATAAACTTCGGTGAACAGCAGCGTTAGGTACTGGAAGTATTTCCAAACAATCACCGGCTCGCCGCGAGTAATGCGCAGCGCATTAATTCTTTGCGTGTGTTTGACGATGTTTTGGTCGTATTCCAGTAACAGTGCCGGTGGCAACTGCGTTAGATTGAATAGTTGGGCGGTCAATGCATGATGGAAATGATGCACGTTATTGACATCAAGCCCTTCCAAGGCCTCATTACTTAAGTGCGTGGACAACTCGGCAAAATTGCGCACGTTAAACAGCGACAGTAGCCACTGATTCAAGACAAGTTTATGCCGAAACGGCAATAGCGCTTTTTTGCTGGTTTTAGCGACTTTGCCCGCTTTTTCCGGAATAGCGGCATTTAAGACGTTATTCATATAAGTTCACCGCATTTGATTGCTTTGCGTGGATCGCGTTGTCGCTCATCCGTTCGCAACAACAAGTGTTGTCGATCACTTTTAGGCGAAAAGTGCGCAACAAACGGGTTCGACGCAACTGAAGTGCGCACGCCGGCATCATTGCGCCGCATCCGCAAACATCAAGCGGTGGAAGTCTTCTTCGATCAGGCGCACTTTCCAGGTGTCATCGGCGGCTTTTAGGTTTTCTAGGTTGTTGCCGCCATTGACATAGATCACGTCAAACTCAAAATCTTTGGTGCAATAGCCTTGCTTGGTAAACCACGCGTCTAGCACCAAGTTGTCTTTCTCAGGTGCATCGAAATGGCGGCGCCAAATAATTAGCGCTTTACGGCCATCGGCAAGCTTGCCGGTCACGCTGCGAAACCAATAGCGGCCATCGGCAGCGGGCACAAGTCGGCCCTGCAGGCGTAAACGGCCTTCGCTATCGCGCTCAAAGTGGGCATCGAAACGCTGCGGCGCCCTCAGCCGCTGCACGTGTAAGCCAATCAGCCAGTTGAAGGTTTCCAATAAATCCACTGCGGTAGCGCGGCTTTCATCCGAACCGGCGCGCTTGACGCTCAGCTGATAAGCCGCCGGGTCGCAAAAATCCGCCACGTTTAGTAAAGACTGGCTGCCGCGCGTTTCTACGTCCAGCATATAGCGCAATAAATAGTGTTCTCTTAAGTTATCGCTGCCAGCAGCCTCGGGCATCGCCAGCAAATCGCGCTGGGCATCGCTGCGTTCAGTCACTAGATTATTCAAAGCATCCTCATACGATTCCAGGCGCACAATTTTGACTACGCGCGGGCTGCGCGCCGCCTCTTCAGCACTTGCTAGGCGTTTGGGCTTGCCATCTTTCCAGTCGGGTGTGAAGGTTACTTTCTTCATGCGGCGCAATAACACTGTGTCGAAATGATCGCCCATTTCCACCAGAATGAATTTGCGTAGGCCATCGTCTTCGCGATTGAGATTGATCACGGCGTGTGCGGTGGTGCCAGAGCCAGCGAAGAAATCCAATACGGTGTCATGACGAGAAGTTGAAATTAAAAAAATTCGTTCTAGGAGTGACGGTGGCTTTGCCGCCATGAATGCCTCCGCACGCCCGAATAGTTTCATTATTTCTTTCAGACCATCTTGAGAATGTCCGACTTCCTGATGCGCCCACCAAGTCCAAGGCACCATCCCATCCATGTCTGATAGAAACCGCTTTACCGCAGGCAAGCCGTCAGAATTTGCGCCGTAGTACATAATATTGTCAGCTTCATTCTGACGAAAAACGGGTTCAGTAACTCCCCAACAGCGTCCAGCTGGTGGTTTTACGATTTTTCCACTCGGTGTGTGTATGGGATACATCTGATTTGGCCGAAAACCGGGTGCTGTGAAATCTGCTGCTTTCCAGGGGCCACGCTGATCGTTATCCGGATTTTTAAACTGCGATGTTTGCGCCTCCGACAAGGGAAGTTTGTTTCTGGATAAT
>JAYVAQ010000658.1:0-2779 GCA_043750875.1 Rhodanobacteraceae bacterium | reverse complement strand
GCTTCCAGCGCAATATCAGCGATGCGTTGCGTGTGCACTTTGAGCATTCCCAGCTCAAAACCCTTATCAATTAGATTTGTCATACGCTGTACAAACATATCTTTGTACGCCAGAAAAGCGATCACCATGCCAATGGTAAATTGGTTCTGCATTGCCAAATGTGCGCCGACCGCGATGATTAAGAGGCGTTCGAAACCAAATAAAAGTTGGTTAATGCTGTTGTAGTTCAACTGCAGTTGCGCGATCCGAATTTGACTGTTGGTGCTGGCGTTGAGCGCCGCAAAATAGCCGAGCTGGCGGGTGGTTTCGAAATTCCCTGCTTTGATCGGGGCGATTGCGCGTAGACATTCCAAGAGATAGCTTTGGTGTGCAGCATCATTCTCTAACTGCTTTTCAGTTTCACGTTTGAAGCGGTGAAACGCTAGCGTGCGAAACGTCAGATATGCGGCAATCGCCAGCATTGAAATCAACGTCAAATTGAATGAATAAAAGCAAAGCATCGCCAAGGTAATCGTCGCCATCACGCCATCGACTAAAACCTCGACAATATTGGTAGATAAACTCCGCTGCACGCTTGCCATAGAATCCAAGCGCGAGGTGACTTCGCCGAGCGTGCGCTTTTCAAAGAACGCTAGGGGCAATCGAATTAGATGCGCGAATAAGTTGCTGACCCACTGTTGCCCGAGTCGATGCGCCAAATAAATGAGGGTGCGGCTGCGCACGAATTGCGCGCTGATTTGAATGAACAGCAGCAAGGCGAACCCCACCGACAAGGTCAACAGCAAGTTGACGTCATTGGCGAGCAGTACCTGATCGATCACCCACTGCAAGTACAGCGGCATAATCGACACGAAGATTTGCAACGCAAAAGACAAGCCAATCACTAAGACAAAGGCGGATTTTAGGCCGTGCACTGAGCCGAGCATCTGCAATACGGTCAGGCGGGTCGCGCGCTTTTCCTGGATGAAATCTGGGCCGGGGCGCAGCTCCAAAACGACGCCGGTAAAGTATTGCGCAAGTTCGAGCAAGTTCAAGGTGCGTTTGCCCAGTGCCGGGTCAATAAGGGTACATACGCCCTTACGAACGCTTATTAGTACGACAAAGTGATTCAGGTCCCAATGCAAAATTGCTGGGCAAGCAAGTTCGGCAAGCTGATCTGGTTCGGCTTTCAGCGCGCGCGCTTGCAAGCCTAGTTGGTTGGCCATTTCTACCAGCGCTTTCAAGGTTACGCCGCGGCCAGAACTAGGGAATCTAGCGCGTCCTTGGCGTAAATCAAGCACTCGACCGTAATGCGAAGCGACCATGAGTAGGCAAGCGAGCCCACACTCTGCTGATTCTGTTTGCCGAATTTCTTGCATGTTTTAGCCGGTTAGCAAATTAGCCTAGAAAAAGCAGTTGGACGGACAAAAGGGTGCATTTTTGTTCGTAGCGAGCCTCACCCACAAGGTGAACTTCGAAGCACCAGATTTCTTCAATTTATTCATAGGTTTAACAAAATTAGTTAGCGGTCAACTGCTTTTTCTAGGATCAATTAGGTTCAGATGCGATTGGCGCACGACGCATAGCGCGCCGTGCGCCATCTCAGCTATTGCAATACGTCAGGCGTGACGTACCAGTAGCCTTCAGAGACGCCCGTTTCTGGGGTAGCTACCCATTCGCGCAAATTGCACCATGGTTTTTTGCCGCCACCGGAAACTTGCTCCAGTTCTGCAGTGGTCAATTCACGGGCGAGGCTACGGGAGAGAACGCGGTGTTGATTCATTGTTTTTCCTTTTTTTCTGTGGGTTATTGCAGGGGGGAATAGCGTTAACGTACGCCACACGATTGCATCGATTTAGGCACTGGCAAACAGCACCACGCCTTCACGATTGCAAATACGATGCGAGGCGCTTTCTTCAAAAATGATTTTTTGAATGCGCGACTCGGAAAAATAGGGGTCAGCCAGCGTCACGCGCGGAAATAGGCGTGGTTTGTTAGCAAACGTAGGGCCTTCAAGTACCAGACGACAAAAAGCATCCAGCACGCCAAGCTCGGGGCACTCCGATTCCAGCCAAAGGAACTGGCCCTGTTCGTTCATTTCCAGGAAAACGTACGTACCATCTGGCTGCAAAATCAAATCGACAGAGCCAAAAACGATGCCCATAACGCGCATGTAGTTGCTAATTTTAGTGACGACCTCGGGCGCCAGGGTGTGCGCATGCCAAACGCCATGGCGCTGACTGCTAGCCCGCCAATCATCACGACCATCAGGATCAAGTTGAGAATTTATTTCCGCAGCCAAGCAATAATCGCCAAAAAAAACGGCGCGAATTTCTCGATGTTTGGCAATGCATTGTTGGAAACATCCTGGCATCGCTTGCAGCAGTGTGTCGCTCGGCAACAGCTCAGTCCTGACGCGTGCGGTAAAGCTGCCAAAACCGATCCCCTGCTCCTCCCAAGTCTTCCCAGATAGCAGCTTGTGCACCACTTCGCCGCTCGCGTAGCGCTGTATGAAGGCGCGGATCGCCGTCGCATCATTACTAATCAGCGTTTCTGGAATCGCCAGCCCGACTTGCTTGGCCGTCATCAGCTGGCACAGTTTGTTGTCGCTCTTTCTTTGCGCGGCCTCGGTATTGATGTGCTGAGCGTTGGGTGCCAGCGCACCGACTACAGCGGTTAACAGCGAGTTGCATTCTGCACGTGCGGCGGCGATGTCATCTGGATGTAAAACTTCCGTATTCACTGATGCCGAACTAAACCGGCGGCGCCAAAACACATCCACTCGTGCCAGATCACAGCC
>JAYVAQ010000657.1:0-2248 GCA_043750875.1 Rhodanobacteraceae bacterium | reverse complement strand
GCACCAGGCAAGCTGGGCACCTGCTCGCATCGCGAGCCTGTATGGCGATTGGCGCGCACAAGCGGCATACAGGCTCGCGCTGCGATCAGGTGCCCAGCTTGCCTGGTGCTGATCAAAATGCGCCGCGCAGTATTGGCTGATTTGATGGGTGACAAAATCGCCCCACGCCATGTTGTGTTGCAGATCGCGATGGGCATCAATCAAGTCGGTCATCAAGGCGACGCGATGCGTGCTCACCGATGCGGTCGTAATCGGCGCATTCAGCGCATCAATAAGCACATCAACGTTGCACGACGCATTCGATAAATCGATGGCGGCTTGCAAATGCGCGCGTTGCAATTGTCCAGCTTGCCAGCACTCGCGGTAATAGCTGCGCGGCATGGTCAGTGAAGTCCCGGAAAGCGTTGCCAGCTGCGCGGCGGCGCGCTGGATCGGCTGATCATAAAATCCCCAATACGGATTGACCGCGATAAATTGATCCAGCGGCCAAGTAGGCGCAATCCGGCGGCAGGCATGGGCGATGCTTTGCTCGAGCGTTGCCAAGGTGGGTGCGACTTTGATGCCAGCCATCGATTCTTTTTCAACAACAGCATTCATTTCATTGCTCCTGATTGTTCAATATTTGGCTGGATATTTTTAAACTGTGCCGCGTCGTGTTTGCCGATGCCCGGCGCTTTCACAGGCCAGACGCGGAACGTGATGCGGGTGAACACGGGATCCAGATATAGCCCGTTGTAAAACCACGGATACAAACCTCGCGCCACCGCGCCCGCTGGGTTAGCGCGAATCAGGCCTTGCACTAAAAACAGCAGCGCAAAACAACTCACGGTGAAGATGATTAAGGCCGGTGATGTTGTGGCGGTGCGAGCAGGCAAATCGATCAACATGCTGAACCCATAATGCAAGCCAAAATAGGCGAGCGCCACGCTAAACGTGGCCGCCAATAATCCCATCACCCCCAACATTCCCAAGCCGGATGCGCCCCGCCGCGCCGTTAATATTGGCGTCAATAATGTGGCCAAGGCCATACACACGATGCTGGCCAGCGCCAATAACGCGGACGATTCAGCCGGCTGAATGCGCCAGATATAAGCGGCAGCAGCTACCATCGCGAGAGCCGCAATAGCGCTGAGCAAATGGCTGCCTAAACTGATTGCAGGCGGCGCGAACGTCATCTGCCGCAGCCGTGCCTGCTCAACCGCGCCGCCCGCGCCCAGAAACGCATAGGCTTTGTACAACGAATGCGCAACCAGATGCAGCAGCGCCATCTCGTAAGCGCCGAGGCCGCATTGCATCAACATAAATCCCATCTGCGCGCAGGTGGACCATGCCAGCATCACCTTGATACTGATCCGCGTCATCATCACCAGTGCGGCGACCACGGCGGTGACAGTGCCGACCGCGACCAACAGCGCTTGTGCCAACGGCACCTCATGGACAAGCTCGGCCAGCCGGATCAGCACAAAGCCGCCCAGATTGACCACGCCCGCATGCAGCAGAGCAGAGACCGGTGTTGGCGCTTCCATTACCTGAATCAGCCAGCCATGCAGCGGCAACTGCGCACATTTCAGAAGCGCCGTGAGCACGATCAATACCGCAGCTATTTGCAGAGCCATCGGTAACGTAGAAGGCAATGCTGTAACTCTCGCCAGCACCTCGCTAATCTCGAGCGAGCCCACGCTCGCGCCGATCAGCGCGATTGCGGTAAAGATACAAACATCGGCCAAGCGGCTGGCCAGAAATTTTTTGTGCGCGGCGACTTGCGCGGCCCGTCGATCACGATAGAACATCAGCAGTTGATGCAGCGCCAAGCTAGTGCCCAACCATGCGAGCGCCAACATCAGCAAATTGTTGGTGATGATCACCATGCTGACTGCGGCCAGCGTGAGCAGCAGTGCGCGGATGTAGCGCGCCTGATTCGGCTCGCCCGCCAGATACGGCTGCGAATAGCCAACAATGATCCAGCCGATAAACGTTACCAGCAACAACACCATGCAACTGAGCGCATCCGAGCGTATGCCGGTGCTCAGCGCGCCCCATTCGCCGAGCGGTAGCAGGGTCACACCCGGCGTGATCATAGCGCCACTCATCGCCAGCCACACAAGCGATATGAATGCGATAAAAACAGTTACACCGCTAATCCGCCGCGCCCAGCGCCAGCGTCTTGCCAATGCGGGCGCGGACAGATTCGGTGATGCAGCAGCACCGAAAATGGAGCCAAGCGCCGGGATCAGTGCCACCAGTAAAT
>JAYVAQ010000656.1:0-3835 GCA_043750875.1 Rhodanobacteraceae bacterium | reverse complement strand
CCGATGACGCTGCTTACGTTGGTAGAAAACGCGGTCAAACACGGCATCGATCCCAGTGTTGAGGGTGGCAGTATTGAGATCAACGTTCAGAGAAGTCACGGGCGCTGTTTGTTGCAGGTGCGCGATACCGGCATGGGTTTGCGACAGAACCATCATGGCGGGGGTACAAATAGTTTGGGCACCGGACTATCCACATTACGCGAACGACTGCGGCTTGCCTTTGGTGGAGATGCAGTTTTGCGCTTGACCTCCGTGGAACCGCAGGGTGTTTGTGCCGAAATTGATTTTCCCGCTCAGACGCCTACGCAAGAACCCGCGTGATGGCCGCAAACCATAGAAACCACCCCACAGCATTGATTGCCGACGACGAACCGTTGCTACGTGAAGTGATGCAACGATTGCTAGCGCAGGCTTGGCCTGAACTTGAAATCGTGGCGCTAGCGCGCAATGGCCGCGAGGCGGTCGAGGCTTTTGAAGCGCAGCAGCCGGATATTTGCTTTTTGGATGTGCACATGCCCGGGCTTTCTGGAATCGAAGCGGCACAAATAATCGGCCGGCGCGCGCATTTGGTGTTTGTTACCGCATTTGATCAATACGCCGTGCAAGCGTTTGTGCAGGGAGTGTTGGACTATCTGGTAAAGCCCGTGGCACTGGCACGATTGAGCGAAACCGTGGCTAGATTGCAGGATCGACTGCGCGCGGTACAGCCCGCCTTGAACACTGAAGTGCTTTTGCAACAACTGGCGCAGCAGTTACATAAACTGCAGCCACAGAGCCAAGCCGCGGCGCCGCTGCGATGGCTGCGCGCTTCGGTGGGCAGCACCGTACGGCTGATTGCCGTTGATGACATCGACTATCTGCGCTCGGACACTAAATACACCCTTATTGCTTGGCGCAGCGAGGCAAATCAACCCAGCGAGGCCCTTGTGCGCATGCCATTAAAAGAGTTGATCGCGCAGCTGGATGCCACTCAATTCGCGCAGGTGCATCGGTCTGTAGTCGTCAATCTGCGTGCGATTAGCCATATTAATCGCGGCGACAATGAAACTGCCGATGTTCATTTAAAAGGCCGAAAAGAGGTGCTACCGGTTAGTCGCAGCTATCTGCATCTATTTCGTCAAATGTGATGGTTTGCATCGCATGCGCCTTTGACCGATGATCTTTCACGTTCATTCAACCTGCACTCCCGCATCGTGCAACCCGCGATCACGGAACTAGCGCATACTAACTAATGCCAAATAAACTGATAAAAGCACCGCGCAAAACAAATGCGTTGACCGAAGCGGTAACTAAAACGGCCGATTTGACGCCACCGCCCGTTTCCGAAAGGATCCGCGCGCGCATCAAACTTGCCAAGAAGCGTTTTAATGCGAACGACAATATTGCCGAGTTTGTTCAAGAAGGCGAGCTGGCGGAGTTGTTGGAAGAGGTTGCTGGCAAGATGGGCAGTGTGCTTAATTCATTGGTGATCGATACCGAGACCGATCACAACACCCGCGACACCGGTCGGCGTGTCGCAAAAATGTATTTAAATGAGATCTTTCGCGGCCGCTACGTCAGCGCGCCTGCCGTGACTGAGTTTCCCAACGTTGAGCATTTGAACGAGCTGATGATTGTCGGCCCGATTACCGTGCGCAGCGCCTGTTCGCACCATTTGTGCCCGATCTTAGGCCGGGTTTGGGTTGGCGTGATGCCGAACGAACACTCTAATTTGATTGGACTATCGAAGTACGCTCGCCTAACCGAGTGGGTGATGAGTCGGCCACAAATTCAAGAGGAGGCGGTGACGCAGCTTTCCAGTTTGCTCAACGACATGATGCAGCCCGACGGCCTGGCAATCGTCATGGAAGCAGATCACTTTTGTATGCACTGGCGCGGCGTTAAAGATAGCGATTCAAAAATGGTGAACAGCGTCATGCGCGGTTCCTTTTTGAAAGACGCCAATTTACGTCGCGAATTTTTGTCCCTGTTACCCAACTATAAGAAATAAGGCACAGATCGTTATGATGATTCGTTTGCTCTATGCCAGCCACGCCGCGCAGCCTTTAACGCCGGCTCTAATGGAAGGAATTTTGGCCAGCTCGCGCAAAAACAATATGGAGCGTGGCATTACCGGCATTTTGTGCCACAGCGGCGACTATTTTTTGCAGGTGCTCGAAGGCGGACGCGGCCCGGTCAATGCGCTCTACAACGTCATCGCACAAGATTCGCGGCATGATCAAGTCACCATTTTGCATTACGAAGAAGTTACCGAGCGCCGCTTTGCCAGCTGGACTATGGGGCAAGTCAATCTGGGTAAAGTCAACCAATCGCTGGTGCTCAAATACTCTGAGCGCGCAGTGATTGATCCGTTCTCGGTTTCGGGTAAGGTTTCAATGGCGCTGCTGGATGAGTTGATTGCGACCGCTTCGATTGGCTGCAAATCATAACGTTTGACTATACTTGGCAGGAGCCTGTTCCTGTGCGTTTTTGGGGGATTTGATTAAGGGATTGCAGGGAAGAGGTGCCGACGCGCATAAATAGTCCTTAGAGTATTGGATAGTTTTCAGGGTTTTGGAGGCTTTCGTCTGCCAAGCAAGCGAATTAATAAAAGACCTGTTTGCCTCTATTCTGTAAATCGGAATTTCTGACGAAACTCCATCAAGTTTTGAGAAAATAATTGGACGTAATGTCAGCCGTCATCCCGGTGCAGGCCGGGATCCATTTTGAAACCTGCGACAACTTTGCCGCGAAAGCCGGTCGCTTGAACGGCCAATGGTTCCCGGCCTGCGCCGGGATGACAGCAGAAAGCCTCTCGTTATTTGTTCAATGCGCGCTGTTGAAATGCGGGCAAAAGCCACCAACAGCAGGTATTGCTAAAGCCGTGAGCCGCTAGAATCGCGCCAGCCCAATCAAAACTAATTTATATGTCAACGTCTCTACTTAGCTCCGACCTTCCGTTTCCACTGCTCCATCGTGGCAAAGTCCGCGATGTTTACGCTCTAAGCAGTCACGAGCTTTTGATTGTCGCCACGGATCGCCTCAGCGCCTTTGATGTCGTGCTGCCCGATCCCATTCCAGGCAAGGGCGCACTGTTAACGCAACTCTCTAATTTTTGGTTCGCAAAAACCAGTCATTTATGTGCGAATCATTTGCTTGATGGCGGCTTGCCCGAAGGCGTTGATGCAACTATTTACGGTCAGCGCAGCGTGCGTTGCAAACGGCTGCGTGCATTGCCAGTCGAGGCGATTGCGCGCGGCTATTTGGTGGGTTCGGGTTTTAAGGAATATCAGGCCACCGGCGGCGTTTGCGGAATACGCTTAGCCAGCGGTATGGTGTTGGCGCAGCAGCTGGAAAAACCGATATTTACCCCGTCAACCAAGGCCGCCGTAGGGGATCACGACGAAAATGTGTCGTTTGATGCAGTCGTGGCATTGATCGGCGCTGATTTAGCCGAACAGGTGCGTGCTGCGACCTTGGCGATTTACCAATTTGCCGCAGACTATGCCGCCGCACGCGGTGTCATCATTGCTGATACCAAACTGGAATTTGGTCTTGATGAGGCGGGCAAATTAATTGTGATGGATGAAATGTTGACCCCGGATTCCTCACGCTTTTGGCCTGCCGACGAATACGTGTTGGGCAAAAACCCACCCAGTTTCGACAAGCAATTCGCACGTGACTATTTAGAATCAATCCATTGGAATAAAGCGCCGCCCGCACCAAATGTGCCGCAATCAGTCATTGACGGCACCGTGTTGCGCTACCGCCAAGCGTTCGAGCGCCTGACCGGCCACAGCCTGTGAGCCCGACACGCAAAATCACCACCGCCGTGCAAATCGGCAAAGTGACGGTC
>JAYVAQ010000655.1:0-7570 GCA_043750875.1 Rhodanobacteraceae bacterium | reverse complement strand
GCCAGTGAAAACCATAAAAGCCTGTCGAAGGGCAGAGCCGTAGAGTTCCTAACAAAGCCAAATGGCATCACGAAAATTACTGCTACATGCTTCGACAAGCTCAGCACGAACGGTTTCCAGGACATGATTAACCCGAGCGAATCACTGCGTAGCGTTGGTGCGCAATGGCCGTTGCCGCAATATCCTCAGGCGTGGTGTTTTTAATGCTAACCCCGCTAGCAAATTCAATCGCAACCGGCTGAAAGCAATGTTGCACCATCGCTGAGCAAAACACTGCGCCATCACGGCTGAGTAAATTATCGCGGCTACGCAAGGTTGGGCGCTGTAGTGCAATCAGCGTGCCGAGCAGTTCGCGCAAGGAATAGGTTGCCGAACCGGCCAGCAAATCCAACGCGCTGGTCATTACCGCTGTGGTTTGTTCTGCGCTTAATTGGAAGTCCAGAAGCGCCAAATTCGGATAGTTGCTGGCGCTGAAATACTTTGCCGCACGATTTTCTTGTACGCCCAGGCGGATTTGTTTATGGCGTAGCTCTAAGTCTGACTCCAACAGCCAGTGCTGCCCATCTGCGCGCACGCCACTGCAAATAAATGCGTGCGAATACAGACTCCTAGGCGCATCGCCGCGCCACTTTCGTTGCACTTTACGAATAGTGCGGTCGATAAAATGCGCGCCACCCGCTAAGCCCACCACACCGGGCTTGGCGTACGCCGCAAATAATTCTTGATTGCGCAGATCAACCGCCAGCTCGGGGTTATGTTCGCTCACGGTGCCGTCTTAATAGTTGACTCGGTTACTTTTGCGCTGGTTAGATCAAGCGTGTGGGCATCGGTAAATAGCAGCCATTTTGCTGCTGGCACGCCCTGCATTTCGCGCAGAAAACGCGCGCTATTGCGGGCATCGCCGGTGACATCACGCAACAAAATCATCCGTATCCGCTCTGGATAAGCGCGCGCAATAGCACCGTAAATTTCCGGGTCCTGCTCGCCGGTGTCGCCAATCAACACCCATGTTCGTTCTGGAAAGTCGTGCAGCAAGCTTTCAATCACCTCGGTTTTATGGGTGTTGGTGTGCTCTAGACGCAAAACCGTGTGCCACAGGCTGCTTTTAATGCTAACCGCGCGCAAATGCATTGAACCTTCGGGAAATTGCGCGCCCTGCAAAAACTGCTGCACCAGCGGATACAAAGCATACGGCGCATTGGAAACATAGTGAATGCGTACCGCCGGCAACGCCGCCGCGTTTTGATACAGCCTCGCCATACCGGGCACGGCTTTCAACGGGCGCACAAAGGTGTTCATCAGCATCTCGTGCCTGTTGCGCACATTGGTAACGCGAACGGTGTCATCAATATCTGAAATGATCGAGATTCCCTGAGTCGGCACGCGCAGCGCGCGCCCGGTAAATCGTGCGTTTGGCCCTTGCACAAAATAGTTCTGCCACAGGCTGTCGCGCTCACCCATCGGCAGCATCACCAATTCGTTAACTGCCCCATACCTGTCGGTCTTTGACAGCCGAACCTTGCTGCCATCGCTGGCTTCAAGCAGGAGCTTTTTGTTTTTTTGCACATCGACCAAAAACAGCGCGGAACGCTCGGAAAATACTGTACGTTCGGGCGCACTCATGGCATCCAAATCAAGGCCCAGATAACCCGCAAATAGCGTACGCGCGCCCAGCCTGCGTTCACGCTCGTAAACCCATGCGTGCACCCGTACCTGTGCCATGCCAGAGCTATCAGTTTTCGCGGTACTGTTTTGCAGCTGGACATATTCGTCTGACTTCAGCTCGTGCTCCCAAAACGCCGCAAATGCGCTGGTTTGGCACAGCATTAGCCACAGCAGCAGCAATGCACCGACTGCCGCTTTTGACGATCTTACTTTTCCGCAACGCTTAGTCATCGGATGCTTCCTCGTCCGAAAACAGATGCCTAAAGACGCGTTCTGGCGCATTCAGAAACTCCTTGGTCACTCGATAATGTTCGGTTTCACGGTACTCGACTGCACGAATACCGTCGTCTTCAAATTGATACAGCGTCGCACCCGGATAGGCTAGAAGTATCGGTGAATGCGTGGCAATCAGAAATTGCGCGTGGCGCGGCACTGCTAGCGCGTGAATGATTCTCAAAAACGCCAGCTGCCGTTGCGGCGATAAGGCCGCTTCAGGTTCGTCCAGGATGTATAGCCCGTGCTCGAATCGATTCTGAAACAGCGCCAAGAATGACTCGCCGTGCGATTGGTTGTGCAGTGACTTGCCGCCATAGGCCAAATAGTCTGAAACGCCGTCGAGATAGCTTGCAAAGTTGTAGAAGCTTTCGGCACGCAAGAAAAATCCCTCGGTCATTCTAGGTAACCACGACAGCGTCAGAGCCTGCGCCAATGCTGATCGGTCTTCTCTTGCCTCCCGATAATGGTCGCGGTTTCCGCCTTCTGGGTTGAAGCCACAAATTTCCGCCAATGCCTCCAAAAGTGTGGATTTGCCACTGCCATTCTCACCAACGAAAAAGGTAACCGGGCTGGGCAATTCGAGGTTTATGCCATGCCGGAACGCTGGAATACTAAAAGGAAATTGCGGTCCGGTCATCCGATCAGGGTCGCTACGAATGCTACGAAGATAGGGGGCGCCGAAGCTTGAGGACGCTTTTCGAGAGGGTTTTCGAGCCGCCATAGCGAGTTCGCGATGCCTAAAGTTGAATGTTGCCGCAATTCGGCGTGAAAACCGATGGTAGCGAACAACCGGGCCTTTGGGTGTTTCGTGCTTTTTGCGGTCGAAGTGCTTGCTAGCGAAGCGTGGTGGAAGTAGTGCCTCGAACGGTGGGCTAGATTTTCGGCGTTTCAGCTTTCCAAATATAGGCCGTGCTACTGCCAAGAAACTAAAACCAAGCCTCGAACAGCTCCTTCTCCCCACTATGAGTTTTATTCGAAGCCTAACTGGGCTATGGGGAGAAGGTTGGGATGAGGGGCGGACAACAAAAAATCACCGGCGACATTGGATTGCGTTCGCCGTTATGTGGTCAAATTTCTTCAGTAGACTAGAGCTTGTGATGCAAGAAATCATTGCCAATGTTAATCCCGCCCCACACTTAAAGTATCTGAAAGGTTTTTTCCAATGCCGCGATCCGGTGGTGAAGCAGACAAGTTAGGCAATCATTTTGAAGCGGTGTGGACGGTTAATGCCGTTTTGGACTTATTTGAGGGCCGCTATCAATCAATCTGTGTCGAGGCGCTTGGCGATGAGTCAGCGTATTGGCCCAATGTTTGGCGCAACTGGAGATCAGTCACACGCCGTTTCTATGTTTGCGGATGGACGCCTTGGAGCCATGCGCCACATCAGGACAACTTGGCGGGCAGATGGATCTGCCTTCATCACCAGCAACTGTGCTTGCGGGAATAGCTGACAACGCGCAATGCGTTCTAGTCATAGATCAACTGGACGCGATGAGTTTGGTTTCGGGCCGCAATCCGTTGATGTGGCAAGTATTTAGTGAATTATGCGATGACGTTCGGCGCTATCCGCTTATGAAAATGATCTTGGCCTGCCGCGACTTTGATCTTGAACACGACCATCGACTATGAGGGTTTGGTGATGACAAATCTGGCTTCACCAAATTTCAGCTTGGAGGGCTAACCGACACTGAGGTGCGCGCCGCAGTTGATCGCGCTGGATTCCCGCAAATTTCGCTGAATTCGCAACAGCTCGAAATTCTAGGGATACCGTTTCATTTGCTGTTGTTCGTGCAGGGCGATCCATTGAGCAGTTTCAACACAACTGCTGAACTATATGATCGATATTGGACGCGGAAACAGCAGGATTTGAAGGTGTTTTTGGGTCGCGCGCCCCACTGGAACCAAGTGATCGACGCTTTGACGACCAGAATGAGTAAGCAACAACTTACTTTTGCGCCGATATCTGTCACTGACGATTGGGCTGATGACGCGAGAGCTATGGCATCCGAACACGTGCTGATTAAAGACGAAAAGAATCGCCGTTATCGTTTCTTCCATGAATCGTTCTTTGATTACGCCTATGCCAGACGCTTCTGCGCTACCGAGCGAAGTGTGGTCGAATTTCTTCAATCATCTGAGCAACATTTGTTTCGACGCGCCCAGGTGCGGCAAATTCTTAGCTACCGCAGAGAGAGCGATTTCACGCAATACATCGCAGACCTTCGTGACATCTTGGCCTCAACAAACGTCCGCTTTCACATCAAGCGAATGGTGACGTCTGGTTTAAACCGAATTGACAAGCCCAGGCCCGAAGAATGGCTCGTAATTGTGCCCTATCTATTAGCTGGCGAGCTGTCGCGGTATGTGTCGGCGGCATTGCGCGAACACCTGGGCTGGTTCGAGTTGCTGGATAGACTTCACGTTTTTGCAACGTGGCTTGCAGCGGATGACGCTGTGCTCAACAACGCCGCTATTTGGTATCTCGAAGCCCCGCGAATGCATGACAGCTATTCCGCGCGTGTCGCTGGTTTGATTCGCCCCTACGTAAATCGTGATGGCGATTGGCAACTCCGAATTCGTCGCATTATGTCCTGGGGGAAAGCGCACAAAAGCACCGAAATGACCGCGATCTTTCTCGATCTGATCAAACAAGGTGCCTATGACGATTACGAAGGCGCTAGCCATGGCGGCGATTTTTGGAGTCAGCTTTACCATGCTGAAAAAACAGCGCCGCGATTCCTTATTGACGTGTTGGCAACATGGTTTGATCGGGCGGTAGAACAATTCGATGATGGTAAATCTGCCAATTTTCTCGACAAATGCAGGCTAAATCATTCACATACAGGTGCGGTAATGATCGGCAAAGCAGCTGCTGATGAGCCTGGGTACTTTGTCGAACAAATGCTTCCGCGCTTGCGCGCGACGATTCTACAGACCGAAGTACATCATAAAGATAGAGTGCTCAATCGCGCATGGCCTTGGCTTACCAACCACGGTCAGGTTTTTGATATTGACGACGCCATTCTGCTTTCGCTGCGTAAGGCATTGCAGTATATGGCGGTGCACGATCCTGACGTGTTTCGGCGCCATGCAAATACATTAACGGGTCAGCTACACCAAACGTTCGGATACTTACTACTGCGCGCATGGGCCGATAATCCGCAGGTATTCGCCAATGACTGCGCTGAATACTTCATCGCGGATCAACGCCGCCTCAATATTAGTTATAGTTTTACGGTGGGTGATGGCGCAGGCACGAGTGACAGCGCCATCAGTCGTGCCGCGCTACAGGTAATTTCGCCACATTGCAGTTTAGATTTATTACTGCAATTGGAGTTGCAAATCATTGGTTACTGTCGTGACTACGAAAAGCAAGCGCCAAGTCGGCGCGGATACTCTGAGTTGTTGGTGCTTCGTGCGCTTGACGGTTCGCGAGTCTCAAACCGGGCGGCGCTCAGGATTGCGGAACTCGAAAGGAAGTTTCCAAACGTATCGGATGCGATCATCAAGGCCGACAATACCAGTCTGGTCTCATGAGCAAAATCGCCAATCGAGCAAGCCTTTGCTGAGAAAATGTCGGACGAGCAATGGATCTCCGCCATGGAAAAATATGATGGCAACGCCGAGCGCTTCGACCGCGGGGGGCCACATGAGCTTGCATTGACTGAATTCACGCGAAATGAGCGCAATAGATTCGCGGCGTTGGCTATAAGAATGCCAGCCCACGTTGCCTCTATTTATTTTTCTGCCATTTTGGATGGACTCAGCAGCCGTTACCTGAACCTGCACAATAACGATAATCCCGAAGAAGAAAAGCAAATCGCCGCTATATCAAGCGAAACCTTCTTTGGCGTTATTGATCGCCTACATGAATTGCCGAATCGACCCTGCGGTTCGGCAATTGTGGCTTGCATCCAGCGCTTGTCTGACCGGCAGTTGTCCGCGCGCATTATCGAGATTGCCTTTTATTACGCGTGTTACGACCCTGATCCAAGTGCGGATATCTGGCAGGACAAAGTCGACCGAAAAGGTTTTCACGGAGGTGATCCATATGCACATGGCATCAACTGCGTGCGCGGTCAGGCAGCAGGAGCGCTGGTGACACTGCTGTACGACGACCACGGGCGACTCGACCAGCTTCGTCCAGCGCTTGTGGCGTTGTCCCAAGATCCAATCATTGCAGTTCGAACTTGTGCGTTGAAAGCCTTTACGCCGCTGCTGAACTTTGATCGCGACTTTGCCGTCGAGCTTTTTCTGAAAACATGCGATCAATGCGAAGCAATCTGTGCCACCTACCCATTCAATGATTTCATTCATTATGCGATTCACACGCACTACCCACAACTCCGCGAATTGCTTCAGTTCGCATTGCAATCAGGCAGCGCCGTCGCAGTCGAGAACGCGGCGCGACAAATTGTGTTGGCGGAGCTACAAGATGTGCTTGTAGGTGCGGATACCGCTGAAATTCATAAAGGCAGCGAGCCTATGCGCAAAGCCGCCGCCGACGTCTATGGAATAAACCTTTCGCACCCAGCACTCGGAAATATATGTGCTGCACGTCTTGAAATGTTTTTTGCTGACGAATCCAATGCGGTTCGACTTGAGGTTGCCAACGCATTTTCCAAGCTATCGGCCGAGCGACTTTTGGAGCTAAAGGATTTCATCGCTCGTTTTGTCGAGAGCCCTTGCTTTCAAGATGAGGCGAGCAGCTTGCTTCACGCATTAAAAGCGTCAAATGCCGAACTTCCGCTAGTCATTTGCCGGGCCGCCGAGAGGATTATCGAGTTTTGGAATGCGCCGAGCGCGCAAGCTGCGGATCATGGCGGAATGACGTCTTACGATATCTCGACGCTTGTGGTGCGTCAGTACGAACAAACCACAGATGATGCCGTCAAGTCGCGCTGCTTGGGACTGATCGACCAAATGGAGCGTGCCGGGAATTTCAGTGTGAGCGAGGAGTTGGCAAAGATTGATCGTTGATTATTACTGCCTGGCATCTGGGTGAAGGCATCCATGCGATGGGACTTTCAAAATTTACCCCTCATCCCAACCTTCTCCCCATAGTTCGGTTAGGCTCCGAATTAAACTCATAGTGGGGAGAAGGAGCCGTTTGAGGCAATAGGTATGCCCAGCCAAATTTTTCCAAACTCTTGCTGGCTCGTCTTTTTGTTGCTGCAACGCAAACCGTCGCTACAAAACAAGGCGCTAGCACCTCAAATTATTGAAATTTTGAGCACGGACGCTAACTCTCTAAGCAGCTCTTGACGAACCGCAGTAGGCAAGCGAATGTAGGCGCACCATGTTTGACACCCACTGCCACCTTGATGTAAGCGAATTTGCCGATGATCGCGCGCAAGTGTTGGCGGCTGCGCGTGCGAATGGCGTGCATTCGCAATTGATCCCGGCGATTGACCAACAGCACTGGCAAGGCATTGCGACGCTGTGCGCGGAAAACCATGGGCTGTACCCGGCGTATGGCCTGCATCCTTTGTATCAAAGCGCGCATCGTCCGGAGCATCTAGTCGCATTAGAAAACTGGCTGCGTACGCATAGCGCGGTTGCCGTGGGCGAGTTCGGTTTGGACTATTTTGACGCCAATGCCGAGCGCGCGGCGCAAAAGCAGTATTTC
>JAYVAQ010000654.1:0-3388 GCA_043750875.1 Rhodanobacteraceae bacterium | reverse complement strand
GCGGCGGCATTTCTGCATTGGTATTTACTCGCCCGGTCGCGGGATCTATTGCGTCATTCCATACTTGAGTTCGCACTCCGTCTCGAAACGAAGAATTTCTATCAAATCGAGAAGGATCTAAAGTTTCACCGTTTGGTTTTACAAAGAACTGTGTGGATGAAGGTATGCGTTCGGTTTGTTTCAAAACCGATGTGCCGTCCGAACCCTCAACCACCACACTTGGCTGATTTCCCTCAACTGAACGCCGTACATAGGCAGCGTCTTGTTGAATTTCATTGTCAATCATTCGCATGAACTCGGCATTGCCACTGCCATTTCCCATCCGTATTGCCGCCTGGACGTCTGGCCCAAACGCTGTGATTTTATTGATGGTTGCTGCCGTTTTACTGATCGCCGCTGCCGTAAGCGCTATCGGATTTGCATTCATCGCCCTACTTGGCAATACCATGCTCGTAACAAACTCCGAACTGTGGGCAATAGCGGTCTGGTTGCCATCGAATGCATCGGTTCCCACTGCAACTGCATGGTCGTACGCTTGGTATTTCGCGTCCGTGGTCGCGGCGGTGTAGATTCCCGCTGCCGCTGCTTGGGTGCCCATTAATTCACTTGCCGCATTGTCGGCAAAACTAGTATCCAGGCCAACCATTCCCGCCGCACTTGCGTGTGCTAGGACAGAGGCATTGGCAAGTGCATTCACGCCGCCCAGACCGAACTCGGTAATACCGATTAACGCATTGCCGACGCCGACACCCGCCGCTGTGGCTTTGCCGTGCCAAGAAGGATCAACTTCACCTGCGCGATGCGCCAGCCAGCCGCGCCACTCGGACATCATCGCGGTGCCGTTCGAGAGAATCTTGATGCGCCCGTTCGGGTCGATGTAGGTCATTGGGTTTGCACCCATTCCCACATAGGCGTTCCAACTGATCGGATCCATCGGCATCGGCGCGGCAGGATCCATCGAGGTAAATCGCCCGGTGCTTGATGAATAATATCGGCTGGGTGACGACAATTCATCGCCGCCATCACTCACATAGCCATTAAATCGAAACGGCGTTTGGATGGTGCCAGTTGCCGTCCGTACTTGCCCAAACGCCCGATACGAAAGCCTTCCTGACACCGTGCCGTCCGTTAAAGTACCGACGATTATTGAGTTATAGGCATCAACATCATAATAGTGCGCAACGCCGTTGCGCACTTCACCAAAAACCAGTGGGCCCGCCCGCATAATCTGCGAGATGCTGTTACCCAAAACATTGGTTTCTGCAACCAATTCATCTCCGCTCCAAACATACTGCGTGCGATTTCCACCAAAATTCATTGCGGCCGTCATAAAGGTAGGTTGTAGTAACCGCGCCCTCGGTCATACTGACCAATTGCTCGCGATTGTTGTATTGGAAAGTTTTACTCGTGGTAACACTGCTTACGTTCTTAACAACTTCATTTGCGTTGCTTGACTGGCTGTAGTTGTTTTCATCGCCCTGGTTTGGCGTGAAATTTGCGTTTGTCTGCAACGCCGAACCATGGACCCCGGCGTTCGCCGGGGTGACGAGAGGTGTTTTGGTAGCTTGAAGTGTTTGGCTTGCGTTGCTGGCACCGCCAAAATTTGCCGCTGCGTAGACTAGCGACACAAAAAACAATGCGATACCTGAGGGCAACAGCCATCGCTTTTGCGGCTTGGGTTTTATTCGTTCACGTTTGGCGGCCTTTGCTCGTGCGTGTTTGGCATCTTTCAAATGCTGATTCAAGCGCTTTTCCCAAGTTTGTTTGACGCGACAAAAACTAGCATTGAGCGACTCACTCACGCTACCTTAACAAAAATACGTCATTTTCAGAATTTGCCGCTTGAAGTTTGCCACGCCTACTTCTTCACCACCAACCTCGCCCGCAACATTGCCGTCAGTTCCGCCGGATTCGCCTGCCCACGGCTGGCTTTCATCGCTTGTCCAATCAAAAATTGCCAGACTTTCTCATTGCCGTCCAAATACTGTTGCACCTGGGTCGGATTTGCCGCGATCACTTCGTCTAACAGTGACGCAATGGCGCTCGCATCGCTCATTTGCTTTAGGCCGAGCGTGGCAATTAGCGCATCGGCTGATGCCTCCGACGTCCACATTGCATCCAAAACGCGCTTGGCGAGTTTGCTGTTGAGCGTGCCATCGTTTAGGCGATCCAGCAGCCCGGCAAAGCGCGCCGCCGACACCGGTGCGGCGTCCAGTTCCAGCTCTGCCGCATTTAGCTTAGCGGCCAGTTCGCCCATCATCCAGGTCGCGGCTAGCTTGGCGTCCGGCTTTTGCAACGCCGCTAGCGTGGCTTCAAAATACTCGGCGTGCTCGCTACTTAAACCTAGCTGATCGGCTTCGTATTCGCTCAAATTCAGCGCTGTTACATAGCGTTCGCGCCGCGCTCTGGGTAGTTCAGGCATCGCGGCACGCACGCGTTCAATCATGGCAGCACTAATCACCAGCGGCGGCAAATCCGGGTCAGGAAAATAGCGATAGTCATCGGCATTTTCTTTGTTGCGCATCGGCCTGGTTTCATTTTTTGCCGCATCGTACAAACGCGTTTCCTGCACCACGCTCCCGCCACTTTCAATGATGCGAATTTGACGATCAATTTCATAGTTGATCGCTTTTTCTACAAACCTAAAACTATTGACGTTTTTGATCTCGGCGCGCGTGCCTAACTTCTCAGCACCGACTCGACGCACGGAGACATTGGCATCACAACGGAAACTGCCCTCGGCCATATTGCCATCACAAATTTTGATCGACTTAACCAAGGTATGCAGCGCTTTGAGATACGCAACCGCTTCAGCAGCGCTTGCCATGCAGGGCTCGCTGACCACTTCCAACAAGGGCGTGCCGGCGCGGTTTAAGTCGATGCCACTCTTGCCGAAATAGGCGTCGTGCACGCTTTTGCCCGCGTCTTCTTCCAAATGCGCGCGCGTCAGCTGCACACTCAAAGTGCGGCCACTTTCTAGCGTGGCCTCGACCGTGCCACCGACCACCACGGGCAGCTCGAATTGACTGATTTGATAGCCTTTAGGCAAATCTGGATAAAAATAATTTTTGCGTGCGAACACACTTTTTTTGGCAACTTGCGCGTTTACTGCTAAACCAAAACGTACCGCCATTTCCACGGCAGCGGCGTTCATCACTGGCAAGGTGCCGGGCATCGCTAAATCAACCGCACTGGCTTGGGCATTCGGTGCGGCGCCATAGCGAGTGGGCGAGCCTGAAAAAATCTTACTTTTGGTGGCAAGCTGCACGTGGACTTCTAAGCCGATCACGGCTTCAAATGTGGCGCTCATGCCCCTGCTCCAGCGTTCGTGTTCGGCGTTTGCTTGATCTGATTTAGCGTGGGCGGTGTCAAGCGATGAAACTCGGTG
>JAYVAQ010000653.1:0-5084 GCA_043750875.1 Rhodanobacteraceae bacterium | reverse complement strand
ATGGTGTGGGTTAACTAAATGGATTTTCGGCAGTTCCGCAGCACCGAGGTGTGCCAGTACGTTTTGTACAACCAGTCCGCTTATAGACATCGGATCCGCGCTGGCACCAATCAGTGCCACACTTTGCGGTTTGAGCATGCGATTGAGGTCAAACGCCATAACAGGCACCTTCGAGGAAGCGAACGACAATAGTTTATGGATGTTGCGCTGATTGTGCGGCTGGTGGGCGTGATCACTCTAGGTTTATGCGCGATGAAGGTACAAGCGCTACCATGCGTGCCATTTCAAATTGGAAACTGCAATGAGCGACCGCCCCACACTCGATACGCCCGCGAACACAACCAGCAACGACGTACCGCCAGATCGCCTGGATATCAACCCGAAAAGCCGTTTTCACAATGCCGCTGTTTTGACGCGCGGCGTCGGCATCCGCTTTAAAGGCGTTGAGCGCAAAGACGTTGAAGAATATTGCGTTAGCGAAGGTTGGATTCGCGTGGCCTATGGCAAAGCTATGGATCGCCGAGGTAATCCGATGACGATCAAAATGCAGGGTGAGGTGGTGTCGTTTTTTCACGATCAAATTGAAAAATAGCGCAATTTCGTTGCGCCAGACTGAGCTTGCCGCAGGCGCTTCGACAACGAGTATCGACGTTTATGCCGGCCACGCAAACAATAAATGCTTAGTTTGTTGCTGAGCAGCGTCCCAGCGCCATTTGCCAGCTCTAGCCACAAACTGGCACATTCGACAACTTAAATTTAAACACGGCTTTGCCGTGGAGCCGTCATGACTGAATCTGCCACCCCGCCAGACTATAAAGCCACGCTGCAATTGCCGGAAACGGCATTTCCAATGAAGGGTGATTTGGCAAATCGCGAGCCTGCAGCGTTGAAAATGTGGGCCGAAAACGACTGGTATTTTGCGATTCAGCGCGCCACCGCTGGCCGCCCGCGTTTTGTGTTGCACGATGGCCCGCCTTACGCGAACGGTGATATCCACATTGGCCACGCGGTCAATAAGGTGCTGAAAGACATTGTCGTGAAGTCGAAATTACTGAGCGGCTTCAACGCGCCTTATGTGCCCGGTTGGGATTGCCACGGCCTGCCGATTGAAGTTGCGGTGGAAAAGAAAGTCGGCAAAGTCGGCGCGAAAATCGATGCTGCCACGTTCCGTGCGGAATGCCGAAAATTTGCCACAGCGCAAATCGATAAGCAGCGCGAGGACTTTAAGCGTTTAGGTGTTTTGGGCGATTGGTCGAACCCATATCGTACGATGGACTTTTTATACGAAGCCAATCAAGTGCGCGCGTTGGCGAAGATTTTCGCGAACGGCCACATCGTGCAGGGCAAAAAGCCGGTCAACTGGTGTTTTGATTGCAAAAGCGCGCTGGCGGAAGCCGAAGTTGAATATGCAGAAAAAATTGACCCGGCCATTGATGTCATGTTGCCAGTCGCGGACGCCGTCAAATTAGCCGCTGCATTTTCATTGAGCGCCCCGGTGCTTGATGGCTACGCGGTCATTTGGACCACGACACCATGGACTTTGCCGTCCAACCAAGCGGTTTCGGTGCATCCCGAATTGAGTTATGCGTTGGTAAAAACCGCACGCGGCCATTTGATTTTGGCCGAGGCGTTGGTGGATCGCTGTTTAAAGCGCTATAAATTAGAAGGTGAAGTGGTTGCGACCTGTACCGGTGCTGCGCTTGAGCGCTGTGATTTGCGCCACCCGTTTTATGACCGCGCCAGCTTGATGATCACCGGCACCCACGTCACCGCAGAAGACGGTACCGGTTTGGTGCACACCAGCCCAGCTTATGGCCTGGACGACTTTTATGCGCTTAAACGTTACACCGAGGAAGTGCTCAATCCGGTGCAGGCAAATGGCCGCTACGAGGCGGAATTGCCAATCTTTGGTGGCATGAGCACGGCGGAGGCAAACCCAAAAATCGTCGAGCACTTGCGTGAAGTAGGCGTTTTGTTGGCCGATTTCCAATATCCGCATTCGGTCGCGCACTGTTGGCGGCATAAAACCGCCACCATTTTTCGCGCCGCACCGCAGTGGTTTATCTCGATGGACAAAGCTGGGCTGCGTGATACCGCGATGGCGGAGATCAAAAACGTACGCTGGATTCCCGGCTGGGGCGAGGAACGCATTGTCGGCATGATTGCGAATCGGCCGGACTGGTGTATCAGCCGCCAACGCACCTGGGGCGTGCCAATCGCGGTTTTCGTGCACAAAGAAACGCTGCTGCCGCACCCGCGCACGGTTGAGTTGATGGAAAAAGTGGCGCTGAAAATGGAGCACAGCGGCATTGATGCGTGGTTTGATTTGGACGCGGCGGAATTGTTAGGGCGCGAAGCCGATGACTATCAAAAAACGCCGGACATTTTGGACGTTTGGTTTGACTCGGGCGTCAGCCACAGTTGCGTTGTCGATGCGCGGCCAGAGCTTGGCCCAGCACCGGCAGATTTGTATCTGGAAGGCTCGGATCAACATCGCGGCTGGTTCCAGTCCAGCCTTTGCGCCTCGGTGGCAATGCACGGGCGCGCGCCGTATCGGCAAGTTTTGACACACGGATTTACTGTCGACAAAGACGGTAAGAAGCTAAGTAAATCGGATGGCGCTGCAATGGCGCCGCAGGTGGTCACCAAAACTTTAGGCGCCGACGTGTTGCGGTTGTGGGTAGCAGCAACAGATTACAGTGCAGAAATGTCTGTTTCTGAAGAAGTCTTCAAGCGCGTCTCAGAAAGCTATCGCCGCATTCGCAATACCTGCCGCTATTTATTGGCGAATCTGGATGGCTTCACGCCGGAAATGGCGCTACCGCATGAGCAATTGCTGGCGATTGATCAATGGGTTCTGGATCAAGCGCATCAGTTGCAAGCGCAAATTGAAGCCGCGTATGAGAATTATCAATTCCATCAGGTGTATCAGCAAGTGCACGAGTTTTGCTCGGTCAAGCTAGGTTCGCTGTATTTGGACGTGTTGAAAGATCGCATGTACACCTTGAAAGCGGATTCCGTGGCGCGTCGGTCCGGACAAACCGCGATGTTTCATGTGGCGCATGCTTTGGTGCGCTGGATCGCGCCGATCTTGAGTTTCACAGCTGAAGAAATTTGGCGCCATATTCCCGGCACGCCCGCACAAACCGGCGGCATGGGCAGTGTATTTGTGCAGACTTGGTATCGCGATGTGCCGGCATTGACTGCAAACTCTGTACTCAGCGCTACAGACTTTGCGCTCCTGGGCGAATTACGTGATTTGACCACCAAGGCGCTAGAACCTTTGCGTGCGGCCAAGCTGATTGGTTCGGGGCTGGATGCGAGCTTGACGATCTATCAGTCAAACGACGATAGCTCAGTGCTATTGACCAAGCTTGGGGAAGAGCTGCGCTTCTATCTGCTGGTTTCGGACGTCAAAATATTGCGCCCGGAAGATGCACGTGAGGGAACGTCATTCACTGACACCAGTGGCGGCCCAGTTGCAGTGCATGCGCACGTCAGTCACGACCCTAAATGCGCACGCTGCTGGCACCACCGGCCAGATGTTGGCAAACGCACGGCGCACATGGCGCTCTGCGGCCGCTGTATTGAAAACGTCGATGGCGCAGGGGAAGTGCGTGCCTATTTCTGAGAAAGCGGTTGCTGGCCGGCTGAAGTCTGGCTGGTACCTTTTGCTGGTCGCGCTGGCGGTTGTCTTACTGGCTGCGGATCAGTACAGCAAATGGCTGGCGATTAAGCACCTGAGCTATGGCGTGCCGGTGCCGGTGCTGGAGCCCTGGCTGAATTGGACACTGGTGCATAATTTCGGCGCCGCATTCTCGTTTTTGAGCCAATCGGGCGGTATGCAGCACTGGTTTTTTGTTTGCATTGCCGCAGGCGCTGGCCTAGGCCTGCCAATTTGGATTGCGCGGCTAAATCGAGATGAGCGCGTGTTGAGCTTGGCGCTGACCTTGGTGTGGGCCGGTGCGGTGGGCAATTTGATTGATCGCTTGCGCTTTCGTTACGTGGTGGATTTCATCCATGTGCACTGGAAAGATGTTTGGAATTATCCCGTGTTTAATGTCGCGGATTCGGCGATTACCGTCGGTGCGGTGTTACTGATTAGCTATGAATTGCGGGCTTGGTGGCGGGGTAGAAAGGGTTAAGCCAAAATCTAAGCCACATTTCCGCGTGGCATTCAATCACCCTGATTACGATATTTTAGAACACTAAATGCATCGACAAATCGGTAGCTAGGTGGCGGTCATACGGCGGGCAAGCGCTTGCTTGAACGCTACCGGACTGCAGTGCTGCGTTCCGTATGGACAGCGCGATTGACTGAAAAAATCTCTGATAAATCAATCGCTCGAAAACCAGCAGGTTTTCGGAAGGTAGAAAAATGGCCACCGGCGTAGGCTCCGACCCGTGGCGCCATGGTGCGCCATGTGCTGAGAACAATAATTCGTTTGCCAGTCCGCCATTGATCTTGATGGTGTCTCTCCTGACAAAACTAGGGGATATTTTATGGAACACACACAAATTTCTGACAGCGGCCAAGCTTTCGATGCAACTGTCTACCGAACGGAAATCGACAAGATCGGCTCGGACTCAGTCGCAGTCGCAGTCGCGGTCGCAGTCACAGGCAAAGTCTCAGAGCTCGAGCGCGTACATCGCGGCCAAGTGATGCTCGACAGCGTGCTGCTGCGCCAACTGCGTCAGTCCAAATTGATGAGCCAACAAGACCTCGCTAACGAATGCTGGCGTCGCAACATTCAGATTTCCCTCACCACGATCAAACGCGCCGAGGCAGGACACGCCGTGCGATTTCGGATCGCCCGTGAGCTGGCGCGCTGTTTTGAGGTAGCGATAGTCCAGTTGCTGCGCGCCAGCAACCATACAGCGTCTTGAAGCCACTTACGCGCACTGAAGTGACACCAGAAACGAACTGCAAAGAACCTATTTGAGCTATCAGAACCGAGCAAGATTTGTCCGCCAGGTGAAGTGATTCGGGCACGACAACAACGGAATCTTGAGGATCGTAGTGTTGTAGCTCATCGGAGTTACGAACGTCGCCCCTTTTCAATTTCAACCGACCACTTTCATCG
>JAYVAQ010000652.1:0-7942 GCA_043750875.1 Rhodanobacteraceae bacterium | reverse complement strand
GGCGGCTTGGCACGCCTTTCGCCAACAGCGTTTGGTAGAGCTCTATGCCGTGATTTACCGGCACGCGCTGATCGGTTTGACCGTGCACGACGAGCGTAGGGGTAACAAAATTGGCAGCACCAAAATGCGGCGAATTGCGCTCCAACACGGCGCGGTTTTCGCCTTCCCAAAAGCCACCAAAGCGTGGGCGCTCGACGCTAGTGTCATTGCCTAATTGGGTGTAAAGGTTATAGACAGCGGCATGTGCAACCAACGCCTTAAAAGGGTGTTTGCGGCCAAGCACGATGCTGGTCAAATAGCCACCATAGCTGCCACCGCCTGCAACCATACGATTAGCGTCGATGTAGGGTTTTTTCGCCATCCATTCGGTAGCTTTAATAACATCTTGGTAGGGTTTTTCCGCCCATTCGGGGTTGATTGAATCGGTAAACGCTTGACCAAATCCGCTGCTGCCGTGGAAATTCGGCCAAGCGCTGACGTAGCCCCAGCTGCCAAACACCTGCGCATTCCAGCGAAAGCTCATGCCGTTGGTGGTGGCATTGTGTGGGCCGCCATGAATAATCATGAAAAACGGATACTTTTTGTTGCGGTCAAAATTCGGCGGGTAGTTCACCCACATTTGGATCGGCTGGCCGTTTGCGCCGACATAAGTGACCGATTCAAACGTGCCCATTGCAGTTTCGCTCAGCAGGGCATCGTTGATTTTTGATAGCTTCTGCGCCGCGCCGGATTTTGGATTTAGGCGCACCAGTGTCGGTGGTTCAATAAAGCTCTGGCGCAGCGTGACGAGCGTGCCGGAACGCGAAAGTGCCAGCCCGGAAAACGAGGATTCATTTCTGCCGTGTCGCTCATCGCGAGACTCTGAAGTAAGCGCACGCGGCTTGCCATTAATCGGTAGCTCGTAAGCACGCACCGTTCCGGCGTCGTCAATTGCGCCATACAAGCGCTGGCTATCTGGCGCCCAAATCAGACCATCGACGCTGCGATCCCACTCAGGAAAAAGCTCGCGCGCCGGGTCATGATTGCGACTGTCAAGCAGCATCAGGCGGCCTTTGTCCGCATAAAAACCCCTGATGCGCTGCTGCACAAAGCTCAAGTAGTGGCCGTCTGGGCTGTAGAGCGGCGCAGTATCACTGGCAAGGTTGCCTGAGGTGAGGTTGATCGGCTTGCTTGCACTGGCTTCGCTGTTTAGCGTGATGACAAACACGTCCAAATTCTGGGATTCGCGTTTCGCATCGGAATCAGCGACAAATGCCAGCTCGCTGCCATTGGGGGCGATTGCAAATAGCGTGTCTGTGCCTTGCACTGCTGCGCGTGGCAGCTCCAGGCCACTTGCTAAGGTTAACGCCGCCGGTTCCCCGCCCTGCAAATCGACCGAAAAGACGTGAAACTGGCGCTCATCTAGCAGCTGATCCCACGCGCTCACTGGGCCTGCATCCCACACGCGCCCGGTCATTTTGGACGCGGTGCGCTCCTCAATTCTCTTGCCTTGCTCGGTGAGCGGCAAATCAACAAAAATGCGCGAAACAAAGGCAATGCGTTTGCCATCGGCAAACCATTTTGGACTTTGCACGCCGCTGCCGAGCGTGGTCAAGCGGCGCGCTTCGCCGCCTTCAAGTGGCATCAGATAAAGCTGTGGTGCTTTGTCATCATCGCGCTGCGCGACAAAAGCAAGTTGCTTGCCGTCCGGGCTAAATGCGGGTGCGCTTTCGTTGCTGACGTGGGTGGTAAATGCGCGCTCAGCGCTGCCATCGCTGCGCCAAAGCCATAAATCACTGTAGCTTTTATCTTCACTCATCACCACCCGCGATACCGGTGCGATCACGGTATTGCCGTCGGGTGAAATCGCCGGGTTGCCGATACGCTGAATCGCCCAAGACCGCTGCGCGTCAAAGCTCTTTAGCTCCGCAGCATTCGTTTGTACTGTCGTTGAAAGGGCTAACAACCCGATCCAATGTGCCAGATTCATGCAACCACTCCACCGTCAAATTTGGCAAAGTATAGGTCTGGCTCGTATCAATTTTTTGTGGCGAACAAACTATTTTCTGAGCGGGGTAGGGCACCACACTGGCTTTTTCATCCGCAAGGGCATTACTGTCGAACGGTGATATTGCGATGTTTAAACTCCGCCAAATGCTCGGCGTTCAAGTCCAAACCATCAAGCCAAATGCGTTTTAGTGCAGGCAAGGCTTCTATTTTTTTCAATACCGATGTTACCGAAAAAGGCAAAGGGCTTTCATCGTCATCAACACAACCAATGGAAAGATATTCAAGTGGCATTCCCGCCAATAAATCTAAATCATCTTCTTTGATGCAAGTTGCCCACAGGTCCAATGAGCGCAGATTTTTCATGGTGCACAAATGCGCGAGGCCCTTGCCTGACAGCTTCGTAAGGCCCACATCCAGACTGTGCAAAAATGCGTTATCTATTACTAGCGCAGCAATTGCATCGTCAAAGCCAGTGCCTTCCAAATCGAGAGACTGCAGTTGCGGCATCGCAATAAGCGCCGACATAGCGCGTATGGAAAGCTCAGAGGATTGTGCTCAGAGCTGTTTCAACGACCTCGAAGTTGAGATCTCCAGCAAATCCGATTCTCTCATGCCACAATTGCAGCGGAATTCTTCGATTTCGCTCGCAGCAAACCCGGACATTTGTCCTGGATGAGCAATATCCAACAAATCAAATACACGCAGCTTGGGAATAGCAAAAACATGCCGCAATGCTGCTGGCGTTGCGTCAAGCCAAAGCCAAAGGCGATCCAGCGAATGGATGCCAGCAAATTCCCGTGCTATTGCCTCAGTGACTTTTTGACCGGGATAAGTCGCACCCTCAGGTTGGGTCAGCGAAAGCTTTCCAATAGCTGTTGCGCGCGGCAAATCCCGCAGCACCGCGGCACTGATTGGAGTGACTAAACTGATCTCCTCGACTGTATTCTTCGTTTGCTGACTCATTATTTTGCGCTACCAGGCTACGTAAAACCGCTAACGTTACTGCGAACGACAAGCACCAATACGTGTCAAATTCAGAACACCCTGCAGGCCGCGCATTGCGAGTGCTGCCTCGGTATCGACAAACTCATAGCGAACCGTCAATTTGTCGCAGGCAGTGAAATCCAGTATCGCCTCGCCAATATCCAAAGTTGAGGTTGAACTTTGCTGATCGCGCGGCGCGCCCAAGGTGCGATAAATGCGGGTGCTGATACTGTTTGGATTGCCGATGATATCGCTGGCTTGCAGCGTAAACCAAAGCTGCTTAGCACTATCATCTGACACACCTTGCGGTTCAAAATTGAACTAGCCGGCGAACAGCGTGCCATTGAACACCGTCAGTATGACTTGGCCGCAGTGTTTATGAGCGAATTCTGCTTAAAATAGGGTTGATTTCGTTTATTTATGCCAAACCATTAAGTTTTTTGCGCAGTTATTGCTCAAAACCATCGCCAAACAAATTGCCCCCTAGCAGCTCAAAAACCGCGCCTTCTTGAGGGTTTAGCGTAAAGACACCCGGTGCACCAAAAAGTGCTAGCCCTGATTGACTGGCGGCGACGAAACGGCCAGTTGCGGCACGCGCGATTCTTGGCGCTGCTAAAAGTTCGGCAACTTTAAAATGTGGCGCAAAAAAACCGGCACCGACATCGGGCAATCCGGCATCGTCGACACCAATTGCACCCAAAACGACGCCATCAGGATGTGCCGCGAGAGAGGTTGCAAACTGCGTGCCTGGCGTAGAGATTGGGCTGGCGATGCTGCGCACGACGGACCAATCAGCACCAGGAATCACGGGGCGAAACTCGAGTGCATGGCCTACGGCTGGGGTAAGACCGATGGCAGAAAATGGCGTGCCGACATAAGCCCGGCTGGGTGTAGCGCCTAGCGCTATCGAGAAACCAAAGCCATCTCCTTCGGCACCGTTCGGATCGCTCAGGGTTTGGCTAAAGCTCCAGTCATTGCTGTTCGCTGCAGCGGTCATTAAATAAGCCCTGCCACCGGCATCGCTGTCAGCGCGCGCTGCACCAGGCGCGCCGACAAGCGCAGTGTCGCCCGCTAAATCAACAAAGGCCGCAAAGGTGTCGAACGCAGCGCTTTCCGGTGGCCGCAGCATCGGCCCAGATTGGTAGACGCCGTTGCGATCGCGCTTAAAGAACACGATGCCGCCCTGTTCACTAAAAAACTCCGAGTCGCCACGTGCGCCAACGGCAATGCGATCCCCATCAATTGCCACGGCAAAGCCAAAAAACGCGCGATTTCGGGGTTCGGGTGCAACAAGCTTTTGTAGGAATTGCCAGGAGATCACACCTGATTCGTTGGCGCTGCGCTTGAATACATAGGCGGAGCCCGCATCCACCGCGCCCTGAATCACGTCCCAGTAGGAACCCACCACCGCCAGATCACCGTCAATATCCACCGCAACGCCAAAGCGCTGTTCCTCGGCTACATCCGGCGGGGTCAGCGTAGCTTCAAGCTGCCAGCCCGCGCGGCCACGACGATAAATATAGGCCTCACCTGTTTCAATCCCGGCTGGGCTGTCAACCAAAAACGCGCCAACGATGGCGTAATCGCCTTGTGCTTCGCTTAATGTGCTGGGTGTTTGTGATAGCGCGACCGCGGAACCAAAGCGATCAAATGCAGCGCCCCGACCGCTATCAACACTGATCATTGGCGCACCTTGCGGGCTAAATCGATACGCAAGACCTTGAGTTGGGTGCCCGGCGGCCACGCTGTATGGTGCACCGACGTAAATGCCACTGGTAGCAAGCGCGACACCATTGCCAAAGGCATCTGCGCGCGGCGTATTGCCACGTGCGGGCGGGCGCAAGGTGTTGTTGAGTTGCCAAAGCCCTCCGCCTGAAGCGGTGTATAGATGCACAGCGCCTTCTCCGTCGGTGCGGTTTAGGCGCGCTGCAGGTGCTGCGACGGCGACGGTGCTGCCAAATGCCACAATGTGCTCGCCGAACTGCTCGACCGGGCCGCCAGAATTGGGCGCTTTTAATACTTGTACTTGCGTTCCGTTGTTGACGTCGAAAATTGCTACCTGGCCAACCGCACCATTTAAGTCGGGCGTGCCGACCCAAAGCTGCGAGCCCAAATACGCCAAGCCACGACCAAAGCTGGGAGCGCCTGCAATCCGCGTAATTTCGAACGCGGGCGTGCTCTGGGCAAAACGCAAAACATGTCCGCTCAAGCCGGCAGGTGCCCCAATCGCGACTTCCCCGGCCGAATTCGGACCGCTGAGCGCGACGCTAAGGCCAAAATTGCTATCTGCGCCAAGTCCAAGCCCCTGCAAACGCTCAGGCGTACTCAAACTAAAGCCAGAGCGTCGATACAGATACGCACCAGCTTCGCCGGGCGCACCTACCACTAAAACGTCTTGATTTAGTGCGGTACTGAAACCAAAACGCGCACCACCGATGGGACGTGCACCGGGAACTTCGCCATTGAACTGCCAGGATCCACCGCCACGGCGATAACGAAAAACAGTGCCCGCATCCGATTCAAAATTGACCGTGCCGACCCCCGGTGCGCCGATGAAAAGCTCGGTCGCATCGCAACTCAAGCTGATGCCAAACAATGCGCTTTGTTCGACACCAGGAAGCGAAATCTTACCCAAAGGCAACAGGCCTTTTGCGGTGATCTGGAAGCGATGCACGCTGCCTGCCGACTGCCCGTTGGCGCTATTAGGAATCGGCGTTTGATCGCCGGTTGCAGCGACTAGCAGTTCGCCATCGCAGACCGCGACGCGGGCGCCGTAGCTATCCCCAACCGCACCGTCACCACTTGTAGGCGGGCGAATATCGCGCGCGCCCAAATTAGGGAAGGGCTGTGCGAAAGCTTGCGTGCTTAGCAGCAAAAAAATGCCAGCGACTGCTGATTTTGCAGTATTGATCGGTGTGAGCGCGCGGTTTTGCCGGTGGGCAAAAAAGCGGGCGTGCGTATAAAAGTCGGAAAGTGATAGCCTCATGCTTCAAGTTTGCTAGAAGTTGAGTGATTTAACCATGAGCATTGCCGCCAATTCCCCGCCCTTGTTAAGCGCTAGCTCTTCTACGACCGCGTTGGAGTGTTTGCGCACTGAATTCGCAATTCCAGAGGCGTATGGAAGGCAGGTGCATTATTTTTGCGGCAATTCCCTGGGATTGATGCCGAAAGCTGCGAAATCGATGGTTGTGGAAGCGCTAGACAATTGGGCAACAGAGGGCGTTGAAGGCCACTTTAAAGGTGCTGCACCATGGATGAGCTATCACGAGCTGGTGCGCGATGATCTAGCCACGCTGGTTGGCGCTAAGCCCATTGAAGTCGTCGCGATGAACACCCTGACAGTAAATTTACATTTGCTAATGACAAGTTTTTTTCGCCCAACCGCAACGCGCAACGTGATTTTGATGGAGGCGCGCGCTTTTCCTTCGGATCGGCATGCAGTGGAATCACAACTCAAGCTACATGGCTTGGCGCTTGACACTTGCTTGGTCGAGCTGACGCCAGAGCCTGGGTCAGATCTTTTGTCTGCTGATGTGATCGATACTGCCATTGCGGCGCTGGGCGAGCGCTTGGCGTTGGTGTTGATGCCGGGCGTGCAGTATGCAACTGGGCAGGCGTTTGATTTGGCACGTATTAGCAAAGCGGCGCACGCGGTCGGTGCCATGGCCGGGTTTGATTTGGCGCATGCGGTGGGCAATTTAGCAGTCGATCTGCACGCTTCAGGTGCGGATTTCGCGGTCTGGTGTAGTTACAAATACCTTAATAGTGGCCCTGGCGCTGTCGCAGGCGCATTCGTACACGAGCGGCACGCGCACAGTGATTTGCCGCGTTTAGCGGGCTGGTGGGGCCATCGCGCGGATACACGTTTTCAAATGCGGCCAAATTTTGAACCTACGCCTGGTGCCGATGGTTGGCAGCTTTCCAATCCACCGATCTTTTCACTCGCGCCGCTGCGCGCCTCGCTTGCCCAATTTACGCGCGTCGGCATGGCGAATTTGCGGCAGCGCTCAATGATTTTGACCGCCGTCTTGAGTGGCAAAATCACTGACGAATTGAGTGATTTCGTCAAAATTATTACGCCTTCGGATCCAGCACAGCGGGGCTGCCAATTAAGTTTGCGGGTGCTGAGTGGGCAACTCGCTGGACGTGCCTGTTTTCAAGCGTTGGCGGCGGCGAATATCATTGCCGATTGGCGCGAACCTGATGTGATTCGAGTCGCGCCAGCGCCGCTTTACAACACGCTCGAAGATATTGAAGCATTAGTGGCGGCGATGAGAAAGCACTTTACGGGGGGCGTTTGAGCATGGCTTCAACGTCGATGCATACAGAATTTCGCCCGGTTTGGATTGTTGGGGCAGGGCTGGCAGGTGCCTTATTGGCAACTTTATTGGCGAAACGTGGTTTTAGCGTCGCGTTGTCTGAAAAGCGTTCCTCAATCGAGCTGGAACAGTTGGCGGCGGGGCGTTCAATCAATCTAGCGCTCGCGGAGCGTGGCCGTTACGCGCTTGAACGCGCTGGATTTATGCAGGGCAATTCCGGCGAGCGTATTGTCGATGCCGTGTTGGCGCAAGCAATAGCGATGCCCGGCAGGCAAGTGCACTTGAGCGATGGCAGCGAAAATTTTCAAACTTATTCCGCGACTGGCACGAAAGCGATTTGGTCGGTGCATCGTGCGCGCTTGAATCGCACTTTATTGGAAGCGGCCAAAAGCGCTGGCGCGCAAAGCTTTTTTGCCGAGCGGTTGATAAGCGTTGATCTAGCCGCGAAAACTGCTGTGGTCGAACGAGTGCATGGCGAAATTGCCAGTCTGGTTACCATCGGCTTCGATCTCATTTTAGGTGCGGACGGCGCCGGTTCGGTCTTGCGCGACGCGATTGCTGGTTTAAATGCGGCAGCGCCGCCGCCTTACGTCGACTTTTTGGACCATGGTTATAAGGAAATTGCTATTCCTGCAACGGCCGCAGGCGAA
>JAYVAQ010000651.1:0-7511 GCA_043750875.1 Rhodanobacteraceae bacterium | reverse complement strand
TCATTTCCATTTGTAACTAAAGGTAGCTAAATGAAATTTTTTGGGCTTCTGTTTTCTGGCCTTGCGCTTGCAGCAACTGCGAACGCGATTGATGTCGATGCCTCAACCTGTAACGCTTGCAGTGATGCGCAAAAAGAAGAACGCGCAAAATCTGGCTTTCGTCTAAACTTACAAAATGATCAATATATTCTTGATTTGGTCAACGGTTCGGTAAATAAGTATTACGTTGTGCAAAACAGCAACTGCGTAATCGCAGCGCCGAAGCCGATTAAGGGCCGCGCCCATGTTGCTGCGAGCAGTTCTTGTGAGCCTAGTGTGGATCAACAAGTTGTCGAACCTGGGATAGCAAGAAAAGGGCAGTCACTTAGTGTTCTTTTCCTAAATTTTGGCGAACTACAGGCAAAGATTGATATTAATGTTGCCGAGATCGCAGCGGGAAATCCAACAATTGCGGGTATGGACGCGTTTGACTACTCAAATAACAGCTCAAACCGCAATGATTTACACGAAATGATCGCGTCGAGCCTGAGCAATCAAGTCGGCAATACAATTGCTGACGCACTTGAAGATCTGATTGATACTGCGGACAGACTGCTTGCTGATGGCAAGGCCGGAAAATTTTACGTGACAATAAAATTTGCAGACGGCAGCGAAGTTACTCGGCAGGTACTTGATAGCCACACCTCAGTCTTACATGGCGTTCCACAAGACGCCAACAATAACGACATACCAAGCAGTGCCGAAGCTGCAGATGGTCAAATATATTCGTTTGGTCATGATCCCTCCGACTACAGTGATTGGCAAAGTTATATGAACCAACTCGGGGTAACAATTACCAACCCCGGAGGCGGCAGCGCCCTATCCTGCTCAAGTTCAATCGATTCCAATGGTCAGGTTACCGTTACATGCGTGGCAATTTAAAACTTTGAATTAAGGATCTTTCCAAAAAAGCGACGCTAACCCGTCGCTTTTTTGTTTTTCAGCGCATTGCGATGCCGGATCGTTATCAAAAATGTGTGATAGCGCTCGCCGCAACCTAGCGGCGTCTCTATACTCCATGTAACTTATCTCGACCAAGCACGCATGCATGGATTTTCACTTCGCCCAATTTGAACCGGATGCCTGTGAACGGGCACACGCTTCTGTGCAAGGTGCACATGCGTTGCTGCGAGAGCGGCGGCCGGATTTACCGCCGGTGATGGCGACTGTAGGCGCATCTTTTCTAAAGTTTTTCGGTGCAAGCTACGCGCCGCTGCTGCAGCATACGCAAGATGCACTGGGTTTAAGTTTTGTGCGCATGGCCAGCCGACATGGTAGCTGGGGCAATGATGTTCACACCTATCACAATGAAGAACACGCGCTCGAATTGCTCAACGGGCGATTGGCACGTACGCGTTTGCAGCTGGGCTGGCGCGGCCTTGAGGCAGAGGAATGGCTACTTTTGGCGCTATTTTCCAACTGCCATGATTTGCGTCAGCGCGAAAAACTCGAGTATCAAAATGGCATCGGCGCGAATGAGCGCGCCAGCGTCGCCGAAACGCACCGAATTTTGCGCGCGTCTGGGTTTAACGAATCCGAGCATGCGGAATTTTTTGACACACTTGCCTGGATGATTGCGGGAAGCACCTTCGACGCACGGCCAGAAAGCGTAGAACACGGCAGAATTCATCAGCAAGCCAACGTTGGCGCTGTTGCGCTAAATAACCCGGCAGCCATCAACTCAGGCGGCTCACTTTCTTCCTCGCTCGCACGTGAATTCGTCGCGACGCACCCAAACTATTTGAGTGATCCAATCCTACGCCGGCGCGCGCGCGTTATTTTGGTTTCCGCCGATTTGGACACTGCCAACGTTGGCGAACCATTTATGGCGCTGGTGGACAGCGCGGTGCGTTTGGTGCGAGAGCGCGAAATGCGCAACGGCAGGGACTTATCACAGCCCAATTCTGGGCAACACGTCATCGAGTTTTTAACCGACGGCCAAGAGCTTTATTTTTTTAAACTGCATCGCTTCGTGTCTGACATCGGCCGGGATGTTTTTGGCTTGGGCAAAACTTTGAACAGTCATAAGCTCAAGCGTCTTACCGATCAAATTCGCCTACGCTTTCCAAGTTCAGTCTTGCCGCAGTCCAGTGGCGATCAAATTATTCAGGAATTTGTGCGTTGCGCGACGGATTTATCGGCCTGATAAACCGGAGCATGCGCCCTCGAACTTGGCGCGTCCCAATTTCGCTACAGGTTTGGTGTCAAGAACGCGCTCAGCATCAGCAAAAGCTTTAAAAAGCTTCGTAATTTGCTATTAATAAACGTGGCACAGCATTTGCATTCATTCAATTATCCGGCGTTGTAATCGCGCATTGAGTCGGTCCACTTGAGGAATTGCTTATGTCTAAAAACGCATCTTTAACCGCAGCCACCCACACATTCGGCATCTTTAGCCGGTTTACTGGCATCGTATTACTAAGTACAGCCTTGGTGAGTGGCAGCAGCGCGAGTTCTCTCGTGCTGACTAAAGGCAGCCATGGCGACACGACCAGCGATAATATTTTGGTACCCGCAGGCGTTAAAGCCGGCGGCGCAGACAGCACCAGTGGTGACGTTTTGTTAGAAATGGACGCCAGCGCTACGGTAATCGACACCTCCAGCGGTGACGTATTTTTGGCTGACCGCGCACAAGCAGATTCCGTGGATACCGCCAGTGGCAATGTCACCTTGGGGCGTGACGCTCGCGTTTTAGGGCGAATCGATGTGGCCTCAGGCGACGTTACTTTGGGCGCGGGCGCTAGGTCTGGTGTCATTGATACCAGCAGTGGCCGTGTAGCTATTGGCCCCGGTGGCCGTTGTAGTGATATTGATACCGGCTCGGGCAGTGTCGCACTAAGTGATCGTGCGGTCGGTGGCGCAATTGATACCGGCTCGGGCAATGTCAACCTAGGCGCACAGGCGCAGAGTTTAGGGATCGACACCGGCTCTGGTTCAGTAACGCTAGGCGTCGGCGCCCGCGTAGACGGCATAATTGATACGGGCTCAGGCTCGGTAAACGCCAACGGCGCGGTCATTACGCGCCACATTGATACCGGCTCCGGCGATGTGCTGTTGCATGCCACAGTTGTTGAATCAAATATATTAACGCGCAGCGGGCGCGTAGATTTATCCGGCAACACCCGCGTTGACGGTGCGCTGGAAATTCGCAGTAGCGAGTGCGGCGGCTGGTTCAACGTCGGCTGTAATGAAAACCCTCGCACAACGGTGGTGATTGGCGCTGGAGTGTCGATCCGTGGCCCCATAATCGTGCGCGAAAACGTAACACTATATATCCATAACAGTGCACGCACCGGCCCGGTTCAGGGCGGCACCGCGATCCGATTTGATGCTGAACGGCCGCAATAGCACGGATGTTTAACCTGACGTTTTGGCTAACCCGAAGTTGATGCGCCTAGGATTCCCCGCAGGTACACTCCGGGGATGACGCTCAACATAGCCAACCTCTTAACGCTGCTTCGCATTGCCCTAATTCCGGTACTTGTCGGGGTTTTCTATAGTGGCATCAAATACAACAACAACATCGCGGCATTCATATTTATCGCAGCGGCTTTGACCGATTGGCTTGATGGCTATTTAGCCAGAAAATATAATATGGAAAGCTCATTCGGCGCGTTTTTAGACCCAGTCGCCGATAAATTAATGGTTTCAACCGTATTAATTTTACTCGTGCAGGCAACGCCAGAGCCGTGGCTTGCGGCGATCGGCGCCGTGATTATTGGGCGTGAAATTAGTATCTCAGCATTGCGCGAATGGATGGCCGAAATTGGCAAGCGTGCGCGCGTGAAAGTCGCGCTGACTGGCAAAATAAAGACCATTGCCCAAATGGTCGCACTTGCCATGCTGCTATATAAAGACGATCTAATGTCAATTCCGATCCGTGCGATAGGTGAAATATGCTTGATTATTGCGGCGATTTTGACTCTTTGGTCGGCGGTGCAATATTTATTGGCGGCGCGCACCGCATTGAAAGAGTTAGATTAATGCTGGAAACAATTACTGGCATGCCTATTGGGGAGCATGCGTGTGCCATGCATACCGCCAGCAGCAGCATAGTTGTCAGATTAAACGTATTCGATGACATCGTAAGCGCTTGCGGAGACTGCAGTCTGGCAGCCGTTCTAGCGCATGAAGCCACGCATGAGGTAGATCCATTCGAGCAGAAACCATATTGGATCAATAATGTCTGCTTTAATTGTGGACGTTTCAAGGGGCAAAAATGAGAATGCGCTATGTATTGTTTCTCTCGTTAATAATGCCTCTTTCAATGGGCGCTTACGCGTCAATTTTTCAGTCAGTCGCACTTATTAAATGGCCATGGCCCGATAAGGAGTTTGCTTTTCTTTTAAGAACAGGCAAGGTGAATGAGATGATAGCGAAAGCTCAACTCCCTGACCCCTTTGAAGAGTCATGGGAAGGGTCGGTACATAATTTAATTTATGACGATTACGATGTAACCCGTGGTGCGAAATATCAGATAAAAAACAGGGAGAACAATCGACGGGAAATCAAATTTACCGGATGGGTTTTTACTGCTAAACGCCTGAGTCTTAGTATTAAAAATAGAAAATTAGTATCGTGTCAAGTCATGGAAGTTTTTGGACAAAGTATAAATCTTACGATGGATGTTTTTGACGGATCTAGTGTTTATCCACATACACTAAGTAATTGTAAAGACTGGATTGGCAAGTTTGAGGAACGTTAATTGTCATGCTTCATGTCCGGTGTCTTTTTACCTCTGTAGTCCTTGCCACGGGCGCTAAAGAATATATGGCGCATTATGATGAGTGGCTTGTTAGATCCGAATGCAAGGCCTACATTATAAGTATCAAATGTCTTTGGAAACTGCGCCAGGATAATTTTTGCACGGGTTGTAAGGGAACCAAAGAATGTGAGAGAGAGATTGCTTCTGAAATGACGGATCACGTAAGTAATTTCTACAATTATTATAAATGCAGTGCACGAGGATTTAGCCTGTGAATAGCAACTACATGAAAATGACGTCGGTTGTTATTTTTACTATATATCTTCTCGGCTGCACTCCAAGAATCCAAGAAAATCAACTTTTCTTTATAAATTCTCCCGGAATTTCGAACTGCGAGTTGATACCCGACTTGCCATTAGAAAATACCACCAATTTATTGTTAACTTTAACAAAAATTGAAATTCCAAAAGAATTTGAGACAATTAAATGGAATATTTATGGGCCACTTGCGTGCGGCTCAGAAATTACATTTATTGCTCGTCAAAAATTGATCATTGTTGATGGCAGAATTCCGACGGCCTTTGGGTCAGATTTTGTCGCGGTCTTACAACCAGACGAGACCTTTAAAGTAAAATTCGGCTTATGACTATTACAATCGAAATTAAAACCACTTTCCGCGGCACACTACGCTTTCAATTTAAATACCTTTAGATGATATCAATATGAAAACTTGGCTAGTCACCGGCGGAGCCGGATTTATCGGCGGCAATTTTGTACTTACCCACGCAGGAAAGTCAGCGCGAATCATTAATTTGGATGCGCTAACTTATGCCGGCAATCGCGACACTTTGCGCGCGCTTGACAATAACCCTGAGCACATCTTTGTGCATGGCGACATTGCTAATCGCGCGCTTGTAGACTCTATCCTGCGCGAATATCAGCCCAGTGCGATTTTAAATTTTGCTGCTGAAAGCCATGTGGATCGCTCCATTGATGGGCCGGCAGCGTTCGTGCAAACCAATGTTGTGGGCACGCTCGCTTTGTTGGAAGCCACCCTAGCCTACTGGCGCGGTTTACCGAACGAAATGGCGGCAGAATTTCGCTTTTTGCACGTATCGACCGACGAGGTTTATGGATCCTTGGGCGAGTCGGGTAAGTTCACAGAAACCACGCCCTATGCGCCTAACTCGCCTTATTCTGCGAGCAAGGCCGCTTCAGATCATTTGGTGCGCGCGTTTCACCACACATATGGCTTGGCGACGCTGACCACGAATTGCTCAAACAACTACGGGCCGTATCAGTTTCCCGAAAAGCTAATTCCATTGATCATTACCAAGGCCGTCAATGGCGCACCTTTGCCGGTATATGGTGATGGCAAAAATGTGCGCGACTGGCTTTATGTAGGTGATCACGTCGCTGCCATAACAGCGGTTTTGTTGGGGGGCCGCAGCGGTGAGGTTTATAACGTGGGTGGCGATGCTGAACAGGAAAATATCGAGGTTGTGCATACACTTTGTGCACTCGTCGATCAGCTGCGTCCGCGCCAAGATGGCAAATCGTGCAGCAGCCAAATCACCTACGTCAAAGATCGGCCAGGCCACGACCGGCGTTATGCGATTGATTCCTCAAAACTGCGTGGCGAGCTGGACTGGACACCGCAGGAAAGTTTTGCTTCCGGCATGGAAAAAACCGTGCGTTGGTATCTAGAAAACTCAGCCTGGGTCAGCAATGTTTTAGATGGCAGCTACCGGGGCGAGCGTCTTGGCGCTAGTCCAGAGGCCAACACAGGAGCGCGAACATGATTGATCGCGGCATAATTCTAGCGGGCGGCTCCGGCACGCGTTTGTATCCGTTGACAATCAGCATGAGTAAGCAACTACTGCCGGTGCACGACAAACCGATGATTTACTACCCCTTGAGCGTGCTGATGTTGGCCGGCATTCGCAAGGTTTTGATTATCAATACGCCGCACGAACAATCCATGTTCAAGCGCTTGTTGGGCGATGGCAGCCAATGGGGTATGGACATTCAATACGCGGTGCAACCGAGCCCCGATGGTTTGGCGCAAGCATTTTTAATTGGCCGGGAATTTATTGACGGCAAACCGTGTGCATTGGTGTTGGGCGACAATATTTTTTACGGCCATGGTTTGACTGAGTTGGTGCAAGACGCGGCAAAAAACACCCAGGGCGCAACGGTGTTTGGCTACTACGTGCGCGATCCAGAACGATATGGGGTTGCCGAGTTTGACGCCTCGGGTAAGGTTCTGAGCATTGAAGAAAAGCCAACAGCACCGAAGTCAAACTATGCAGTGACGGGGCTGTATTTTTATGACGAGCGCGTCTGCGATTTTGCCGCCGCACTCAAGCCTTCGGCGCGCGGCGAGCTGGAAATCACTGATCTCAACCGCGTTTATTTGGAACAAGGTGCGCTCAGAGTGCAAAAACTCGGTCGCGGCTTTGCTTGGCTTGATACCGGCACGCATGAATCCCTGCTGCAAGCCGGCGCTTTCGTAAACACTATTGAAGAACGTCAGGGCTTAAAAGTGGCGTGCCCGGAAGAAATCGCGTTCCAAAATGGCTGGATTTCGGCTGCGGAACTACGCACTCTGGCGCAGCCGCTTGCAAAAAATAGTTACGGCGCTTATCTGCTTGGGCTAATCGAGGGCGCGGGGCTGATCAAAAGCGGAGGCAAATCTTGAAAATCATCGAAACATCTCTCGCTGGAAGCTTCATTGTCGAACCCAAAGTGTTTGGCGACAGCCGAG
>JAYVAQ010000650.1:0-4084 GCA_043750875.1 Rhodanobacteraceae bacterium | reverse complement strand
AATTTGGGATTCAAGCGCGCCAGAATTTGATTGAATTGCACGGCGTGACGGGTGTGTACCAAAACGTTCAATTGCAGCAGCGGATTTTGTTGTGCCAACGCCCGGCACAGCTCCAAGCAACCGGTATGCGCGGTGACAATTACCCCGCCGCGCCGGGCGGCAAGATCTGCTTCGATCTCTGGATTGGCTTCGATACGTACGTGCTGAAACTGATAGCGCCCGGACACGGCGAGTAGTTTATCGAGCATCGTTTCACTAAACAGGCACACGTGTTTTAGGCTATCGCGCCAAGTAGGCCGGTGGCCCAGTGCGCCCAGTGCTGTTTGTACCCGCTGCAAATATTGCATTGAGGCCGCGCGTAGCTGTGGCTTAACCGCCCAATGCACGAAGACTACCGGGTACGCACAAAGCCTAAATGGCCAGCGGCCAAGAAAGTGGTGTAGCCAAAAGAGCAGCCAAATACCGAATACAAAAGTACTTTCGCCCATGCTGGCCCAATGCTTGGGTTTAGGCGCATTTGCGTTTGCGCTGGCTTGGCTAACAGTATCGTTCATCCTGTGCGCACACGGCTTATTTTGCGTGCTAGCAATATCGGTGCGCGTAGCAACATGCCAAAAAATAACTTGGTATGCATCCAGGAAATCAGCACGTTATCGCGTACCAGCTTGAAATGCGAAATACCATCCGCCGGGTAGCGTACTTTGGTGGGCAGACTAAAAATGCGCAGGCCGCGCCAATGTAAGCGCACCAGAATTTCCACGTCAAAATCCATGCGACGACCAATTTGCACCTGAGCTAGCAGCGCCACAACCGGGGCTAGTGGATAAACCCTAAAGCCGCACATAGAGTCTTTTATTTCTAGCGACAGCGTGTTGATCCAGACCCAAATATGGGTGGCGTAACGACCGTAGTAACGGCCTTTAGAGACGCTTTCGTCATAGACCGGGCAGCCGCAAATCAGCTGTTCTGGATGTTGTGCAGCGGCGTTGATAAAGGCGGGAATATCGTTAATGTCGTGCTGCAAATCCGCGTCGATTTGCAGTGCGTGGCTGTAACCCAAAGCAACGGCACGATTAAGGCCTGCCTGCATCGCACCGCCCTTGCCTTGGTTTTGCGGCAAACGCAGCAGATCCATACTTTCGTTTTCTGGGCTTGCAAGTGCCGCCAAAACCGCAGCACAAGATGCCTCGCTGCCGTCATCAACCAATACACAAGGCAAATCATTCGCGCGCAACGCCGCGACGACCGCGCCAACGGTTTGACCATGGTTATAAACCGGAACGACGGCGCAAAGTTTCATAGCGAGCATCCACCCGCGAAGTCAAGGTCATGACCCTCGTCACTGCGAGGAGCGAAGCGACGTGGCAGTCTCATTGTCCCGGCCGAGATCGCTTCACTGCGTTCGCGATGACGAATTTCGGACGTTTTGGCTATTTGGCTCATATAGACCCCTGCACTTGCTCCGCACCAAAATAAATCCGCGCACTCGCATGCGTGCCCGCCGTAGAACTCAATTGAAAGCTCAAACAACCGCGCTGGGGTAAAAATTTGAGCTCCAGCGTCGCTACGCCGGGCTTTAGAATGCGGGTGAACTTCACCGCTTCTAAGCGCAAAAAGTACGGCGGCAACTCAAACAGTTCGCGCCCAAACAAGATCGCCCAATCAATTTGCACCATGCCGGCCAAGATCGGTATGCCGGGAAAATGGCCATCGAAATAGGGCGAATTTGCGGATACCGTTATCTGCAAGGCCGCCGTTTTGGCGCTTTCCTCGGCGCTGGATTTGAGCAAACGCGCCTGTGGGCGGCGCGGATCAAATAGCGCCAGCAGGGCGGCATTAGCGGTCTTTCCTTGACTATTTTGCGGCATGCTCCAGTGATAGCGCCACTTTCTTGGCAAGGCGCTCAGCTCAAACGCCTCGCTGAGTGCTGCGCGCAACGCGGCATTGAGCGCACGTTTGTCGGAGCCGTCAAACAGCGCCCAACCGGCAGCATTGGGCACTGCTAGCACCGCGATTTGCATGCGTGTGGCGCCGCTGGCATCGTTTAGCAGTAGCGCCTTAACGTCCTCAAGCAAGCCGGTCGCGATGAGCGCTTTTTCCATCGCGCTGAGCGAGATGCGCTTTTCCTCGAGCTTGACGATCCGATCCAGGCGTCCTTTCAAAGTGAAACCCGCGCCATTTAGCTCGGCACAGTCCTGCGTGTCATACCAATTCAAGTCTGCCAGATGTGCGGAACGTACCTGCAATTGCTGATCACACACGCGCACTTCCACGCCCGGCAAGGTGCGCCAAGTTGATTGCATTGGCACCTGCCGCCACGCGATACCGCCGGTTTCTGAACTGCCATAAACCTCAATCGGTGCTTGCTCTAATAATGTTCGGCATAGCGTTGCTGCTGCCTCGAGTAAAGCGTCGCCCGAGGAAAATACGGCGTGTACACGCTGCTTCACACTAGCCCAATTAAGCTGCTCGGGCAGGCGTTTTAAATGCGCGGGCGAGCTGATCAAAACTCCGGGATGCGCGGCCAGCGCCGCCAAAATATCCTCAGGATAAACCAAGCGTGCAGTGGCAAAAATTCGCCCACTCACTAAGGGCCAAAGCACACGAAATAATAGGCCATAAATATGCTGGTGCGACACCGTAGCGTGAATGACGCACGGCTCAGCAAAGAGCTGGGCAGGCCAACAGGTATGCAAATGCTGCAGCTCACTGCTCAACTGATGGAATTTCTTGCGAATCGCGTTGGGCGTTCCACTAGAGCCAGAGGTGTAAACCACCAAGGCATCCGCTTGTGCTTCGAATGCTTTAAATTGGGCAGTTTGCAGGGCTGGTACGCACTGCAAGCTGCGGTATTCAGAGGGCAGGTTACCAACAAAACCGGCTACGTGTGGGCTTAAGCTTTGCAAGGTTTCGCTTTGTTGATCCGCGCATAGCCATACGCACTTACCTGCTGCCCAGGCACCAAACAGTGCGCAGGCAAACTCAAAACTGTCGTCAAAATACAGCGCCCAATTTTTGCCCGGCTGCAAAGCAAATGCGGCTTGCCAAGCACTTACGTGCTGCGAAAAATCAGCAAAGGAAAAGCGCTTAGCATCTTTGATGGCGACGATCGCTTCGGGCTGGCGCCCGGCGCACAACAGTTGTTCCAACGGTGTAAAAAGTGCAGCTTCAGCGCCGTTTACATTTGCCATTACGACTAAAGCGTCAATCATGAGCGTGCCGGGCCTGGACTTTTTTTCGCACCCAATACTCAATAGCAAACAAACAAGCCATCAAAACATAGGCAATCAGGCCGTTATAAAGCGCCCAGGTTGCGGCGTTTGCATAAAGCGCGGTCCATAACGCAATCGCGCCATTCAAAATAAAAAAACCACACCACACCTGCGTTACGCGTCGGGTGTAGGCCACGGCTGCATCAGGTAAATTCGGATTAGTCAGGCGCGCCAGTTTTTCAATCACGCTTGGTGGCCAATGCAAACTGGCGGCAAAAACCACCAACAAAACACTGTTAACCAGTACCGGGTAAAGTTTGAGCGGTAAGAGTTGATTGCTGAGCGCGCTTACGCCCGCCAACGCAAGTGCGGCGAAAGCGGCCAGCAACCAATAGCGCTCGCGCGTCGCCAAAGCGCGTGCAAGCGCGAGTACCACCAGCAGCAAGGCCAGCCAGCGTGCTTGGAAATGCGATGCGCCGTAATACACCAGCGCCGGATACAGCAGGGTCAAAACGCCCAAAAAAAACGTACGCATCGGGCCTCAGGAAGGCGATTGCTCAAGCAATACGTGCACAGCGTCAACGACATCAGCAAGCGTTCTTACCGACTTAAACGCATCTGGCTGCATGCGTTTTCCCAGCAGTGGCCGCAGTTTCACGATCAAGTCCACCGCGTCAATACTGTCGATATCCATATCCTCAAATAAGCGCGCTTCTGGCACGATTTTGGCGGGGTCGGTATCAAAAGTTTCCACCAAAATGGCGCGCAGCTTTTCGAAAAGTTCGGGCTTAGTCATGCTTTTCGCGCTCAACACTTGCGGTTGCTGACAACCAAGGCCGCAATCGAGCTGACGTTGGCAAAGTGCGCGCGGG
>JAYVAQ010000649.1:0-2100 GCA_043750875.1 Rhodanobacteraceae bacterium | reverse complement strand
GCCATCACGCTTCAAAGTGATTTTGCGCAACTGCGTCCGCGTTGGCTTAAAAATCCGCTGGACTACCTAACAGACGCCGCCCTCTCGCCAACTGGCGACAAGGTTGCTTTAAACGCGCGCGTGCAGCTATTTTCAACGCCTGCCGAAGTGGGTCGACGGGTAGAAATTACGCGTGACTACGCAACCCGCTTGCGCAACATTGCTTATTCTGCCGACGGCAAATCTATCTTTGCGTTTGCCGATATGTCGGGCGAATTTGAGCTGTGGCAATTTCCGGCAGACGGTGTAGGTGGCAAAAGCGCCGCGCGCCAACTCACGTTTAACGCCAAGGTAATGCGATCTGATTTTGTGGTGTCACCTGATGGCAAAACCATCGTGCATTCCGATAAACAACGGCGCTTGTACGCCACAGATGTTGCTACTGCCGCTACCGTTGAATTGCTGCAAGAGAGTATCGGCGAGGTGGAGCAAATTGTATTTTCACCCGATAGCAAATGGATTGCATTTAAAACCGCGGCCACCAATTTATTTTCGCAAATTGAGTTGTTCAACATCCCCACGCGCCAGCGCATAAAAGTCACATCGGATCGCTACACATCGCAATCGCCCGCGTTTAGCGCCGACGGCAATTTTTTGTATTTTTTATCCGATCGCAATTTGCAATCGCTGGTTTCAAGCCCTTGGGGTCAGCGCAACCCAATGCCGTATTTCGATAAGCAATCGCGTATTTATGCAGTGGCCTTAAACAAAGCGGCGCGCTGGCCTTTTGCACAACGCAATGAGCTACAACCAAAACCAGCGGAACCGCCCAAGCCGCCCGCAGCAGCGCCCGATGCAGCGGAGAAAAAGCCCGAAATTAAAGCCACCGTAATCGATGAAGACGGCCTATTTACAAGGCTTTACGAGGCGCCAATACCTGCCGGAAACTATACGGAATTACGGGTGGATGCCAAGCGCCTTTATTTTTTAACCACCGATACCGCCATTGAGCGGAAGCGGCATTTGCGCACTGTTGCTATTGAAGCTGCGGGCGTTGCCACGCCAATCGTCGAAACGTTTTTAGACGATGTGCGCAGCTATGCAATTTCGGCTAACGGAAAGAAAATACTGCTCCGGCGCTTGAATGATTTTTGGGTAGTAGAAGCCGCGCCAAAAGCGCCCGCCGAATTGCCTAAGTTTGCGCTGAATCTTAAAGACTGGACCTTCACGCTCGACCCGCGTGCCGAATGGCAGCAAACATTCGCCGATGCGTGGCGCATGCATCGCGACTACTTTTGGGACATCAATATGCACGGCGCTGATTGGCAAGCCGTGCGCCAAAAATACGCGCCCTTCGTCAATAAAATTACCGACCGCGCCGAACTCGGCGACGTGCTGGCGCAAATGGCATCCGAAGCCGCCGCCCTGCACAGCCAAGTGGGCAGCCCCGACATTCGCAAAGGCAATGATGACATCGACACGGCAGGCGTAGCGGCAACTCTGTCGGCTGTGGCTGAAGGCATGCGCGTGGACGCGTTTTTTAATGGCGATGTAGAGTTGCTGGAAGAACGATCCCCGCTGGCAAAACCCGATAGCGGCGTCGCACTTGGCGACATCATTACAGCGGTAAATGGTGTGGCACTGCATGCCAATAATCGCATTGAATCTCTACTGCGTAACCAAGCAGGCAAACAGGTTTTACTTCAGGTACGTCGATCCAAAGACAACACCGAATTTTCAACCATCGTCGTGCCCGTCACTGCGCAACGCGACTTTCAATTGCGCTATTTAAGCTGGGAACGCGAGCGCGATGCGCGCGTACAAACGGCCACAAGCCCCGCGTTTAAAAACCGCCTGGCCTACGTCCATTTACAAGCCATGGGCGGCAACGATGCCGCCAGATGGTCGCGCGAATTTCATCCCGCGTTTCAAAAAGAAGGCTTAATCCTTGACCTACGATCTAATGGCGGCGGCTCGATCGACAGCTGGATCGTGAGCCAATTACAACGCCGCGCCTGGCTCTATTGGCAAGCCCGCGACGGCAAAATTTTAGCTACTAACCAACAATTAGCCTTCAGTGGCCACATCGTCGCGCTAATTGATGGCGACACCTATTCCGAT
>JAYVAQ010000648.1:0-4873 GCA_043750875.1 Rhodanobacteraceae bacterium | reverse complement strand
GTCCATGTCGATACTTTGGGCAATCTACCCTTAAGATTAACTGCTGCAATGCTACAGGGTGGATTTGCGGTGCGCCTGCTGCAATTTCAGAAACCTCGGTTCCGGTGCTTGCATTCCCCGAATTTATGCGCGATTTGGATCTGGTGATTAGCGTGGGCGCGGCTCATTCGGCGGTGGGCAACTTTACGGCGCCAAACAGGCAATTCTAGGTGTTACAGCGCTCGGCACGCACGAATAGCAAGCGGTCATATTTGTCAGTTTTGCCGAGTTTTTCGGCGGTGGGTTTCATGCGACAGCGCTGCATTTGGCAAACCAAGCGTGAATCAAACCCGCCTGGAAAAATTGTATTGGAGTTTCAAAGCCGCCGGCGGTGATGATCGCAGCGACCGTACTAGGCGGCAAAATCGCGACGTCTTTGGCATACGCAGCTTTCATGCGGCTCAAAATTTCCGCTGTGGCATCGGCAGTCGCCATCACGCTTTGCCATACCCCCAACATTGCTTCATAACTGTCTGAATCCACATCCGCAGACAAATCCGAACTTGCCAAAACCCCGCCCGGCTTCAAGCGGCTGGCAATTTGCTGAAAGAATTCTGCGCGCGCTTGCTTATCCAGAATAAATTGCGATACCAAAAAACACGTCGCTGCATCATAGTGTTCGGCAATTGGCAGCAAATCTAGATAGCCCTGGTGGAAATTGCATCGATAGGAAATCCCTTCCTCTTCCACACGGCGACGACAAATATCAAGCATGGCAGCCGAGGGCTCGACCGCAATAAAGAGCGAGCCAGGAAAAAACTTGGCGGGGTGGATTAACTCTTTGCCAGTACCAACGCCCACACAAAGAATTCGTGCGTCCGCGGGCAAGTGCGCAAACTCCTATTCCAACAGCAAGTGCAGACAAGCGTTAATCGGCGCCAATCGCGCCCATTGCGTGTCGTAATTGGCCGCTTGGTGGTCGAATAGGGCTTGGAGTTCATCGTTGGTCACTGAGCCTCCGCGTTTGCGCCCAAATCGTTAGTTAGCGTGATAATCCGCTGAAACTAAAATCAGCGCGTCCATAGTCCGCGAAAACTATCGACGGCACTGCTATTTCAACGTTCTGACTACTTCTTAAACGGATTCGCCCCAAACTTGCGCTTGCCTGGAGGCGCAAAACCGCCTTCTGGGCCGCGTGGCTTGTCGAACCCACCTGGGCCGGCTTTATTGAAACCGGCGCGGGCTGGGCGGTCGCTGGCATCAGCCTTCTTAAATCCTGGCTTGGCAAAGCTGGGCCGATCAGAACTAGGCTTACCAAAGGCTGGCTTCGCAAAACTGGCTTTGCCATAGCTGGGTTTGTCGCCAAAGCTAGGTTTATCGCCAAAGGACTTTCTAGGCGCGTCGCCATCGGCTTTAAAGCGCGGCTTGAAGCCATCATCTGGGCGGGCAAAGCCGGGCTTTTTGAAACCGGCGTCGCGGGCGGCACCAAACGGAGTTTTGGCAAATCGCGGTGCGTCAAAATGTGATTTGGCTGGGCGTTCGCCGCCACGGTCGCTAGCGTCTTCAAAGCTGCGGCGCGCCGGTGCGGATTGCTTGCCATCCCAGGGCTCGATCATCAGCATTTGTTGCGCGACACGAACTTTTTTCAGCAATTGGAACGTTTCTGCGGGCATGCCCGCTGGCAAATCCACCAAGGTGTAATCATCGAAAATCTCAATGCGACCAATATGCGCGCTGTCTAAGCCAGCTTCATTGGCAATCGCGCCGACGATATTGCCGGGTTTGACTTGATGCGTGTGGCCAACTGCAACTTTGTAAGTTTGCTTATCATCATCGCGAGGTGCGGATTTACGCGGGCGTTCGCGCGCGGGTTCGGCGTCATCCACACGCGGCGCGCCGTCGTATTGGGCGAAGCGGTCTTCAATCGAGCTTTTCACGCGTGGGCGTAAGCTAGGCACGCCGTCGTCAAACTCTCGCGGTGCGCGCGGGGCATCAAATTCGCGCGGTGCACGCGGGGCGTCAAACTCACGTGGTGCGCGTGGCGCAGCACGCGGTGCGTCGAATTCGCGCGGTGCGCGTTCGCGTACGGGGCGCTCAGATTTTTCACTGCGGGCTGGGCGCGCTGGTGCTGCATCGCCACCCCAGGCGGCGCCACCTTCACGTTCGGGCTTGAGCAACAAAGGCTTTTTGCCTTGCACCATTTTTGCAAGCGCTGCCGCAATTTCTACTGCAGGCACATTCTTGTCGGTCTCAAAGCTTTCAATCATTTGGCGATAAGTATCCAGCCCGCCTTCAGCCAAGGTTGCGTCAATGCGTTCCTTAAAGCGCGCAATCCGCACATCGTTGACATCACCGACGCTAGGCAGCGTCATTTCTTCAATCGGCTGACGCGTGGCGCGTTCAATCGCGCGCAATAAATGCCGTTCGCGCGGCGTTACAAACAAAATGGCGTCCCCTGCGCGCCCAGCGCGGCCGGTGCGGCCGATGCGGTGCACATACGATTCGGTATCCACAGGGATATCAAAGTTGACCACGTGGCTGATGCGTTCGACGTCCAAACCGCGCGCGGCAACGTCAGTGGCAACCAAAATATCGATGGAGCCGTCTTTCAACTTGCCAATCGTGCGTTCACGCACTGCTTGTTGCACATCGCCATTGATCGCAGCTGCGGCAAAACCGCGCGCTTCCAATTTCTGCGCAAGCTCTTCCGTGCCCATTTTGGTACGGCTAAACACGATCATCGCTTCGAACGGTTCGACTTCCAAAATACGCGTCAATGCGTCCAACTTATGCATGCCGCTAACTTGCCAATAACGCTGGCGCACGGTGCCGGGCGTAGTGGTTTTGGACTCAATCGCGACGCGCACCGGATTGCGTAAATAGGTTTCGGCAATGCGTGCGATCGGGCGTGGCATGGTGGCGGAAAACAGCGCGATGCGGCGTTCGTCAGGAATGCGCTTTAGCACCGCTTCAACATCGTCAACAAAGCCCATGCGCAACATCTCATCGGCTTCGTCCAACACCAATGTTTTGATATGGCTTAGATCAAGCGAGCCTTTTTCCATGTGATCAATCACCCGGCCTGGGGTACCGACGACCACGTGCGCACCGCGCTGTAGGCCGCGCAGTTGCGGTGTATAGCTCTGGCCGCCGTAGATTGGCAGCACGTGGAAGCCAGGAATATGGCTGGCGTAGCGTTGGAATGCCTCGGCGACTTGAATCGCGAGTTCGCGCGTGGGCGCCAACACCAGCGCCTGCGGGTTGTGGGTAGCGCGCGCGCTTAAATCAATGTGCGCCAAAATCGGCAGCGCGAAAGCGGCGGTTTTGCCAGTACCGGTTTGCGCGGTGCCTAACACGTCGCGGCCTTCCAGTAGCGGTGGAATCGTAGCCGCTTGAATCGGCGTGGGGTTTTCGTAACCAACCGATAGCAGCGATGCCAACAGGGTGTCGGGCAGGCCTAAGTCGTTGAAGGTAATCGTGATTTCGTCCGACATAAGCGGATGCCCTTAAATTTTAGTTAGCCGATTAGGCTCGCACTGGAGGGCGAAGTCTACAACCTAAGCGCGTACGCCCGTTCATATGGCGCGGCGTGTTACCAAATTTTAAGCGTTAGCTTTCAAAGAGATTCACCGTTGTTAACCGCGTCGCTAATTCCATTGACTTCCGTGCGGCGCAGTCTAGGATGCGCGAATCCGATTTTTGAATGTCGCGCCCATGCACCCCAATTTTTTAGACTTTGAACAGCCCATCGCCGAATTAGAGGCTAAAATCGTCGAACTACGCGCTAACGCCCTAGATAGCGCGATCAATATTGAGTCTGAAATTCGCGCGCTGCAGGACAAAATCGCGCAAAAAACCAAAGAAATTTTCGCCAATTTGACTGCGTGGCAAACCGCGCAACTGTCGCGCCACCCGTTGCGGCCACACTCGCTAGATCTTATTCCGTTGATTTTCAGTGAATTTCACGAATTAGCCGGGGATCGCAGTTTTTCCGACGATGCCGCGATTGTGGGCGGCTTGGCACGCATAGATGGCCAAGCGGTGGTGGTTTTGGGCCAGCAAAAAGGCCGCGACACTAAGCAGAAGGTCAAGCGCAATTTCGCCATGCCGCGCCCCGAGGGTTATCGCAAAGCGCTACGGTTAATGCAAATGGCGCAGCGGTTTCGCTTGCCCCTGATCAGCCTAATTGATACACCTGGCGCTTATCCGGGCATTGGTGCGGAGGAACGCAACCAATCAGAAGCGATTGCGCGCAATTTATTGACGCTCAGTGAACTCGAAGTGCCCATTATTGCTACCGTGATCGGCGAAGGTGGTTCCGGCGGCGCGCTCGCGATTGGCGTCAGTGACGTGACCTTAATGCTGCAATACGCCACCTATTCGGTTATTTCGCCGGAAGGCTGCGCCTCGATTCTCTGGAAGAGCGCTGAACACGCGCGTGATGCCGCAGAGGCCATGGGCATAACCTCAGGCCGCCTGAAAGCACTCGGCTTAATCGACGAAATCGTGCAAGAACCCTTAGGCGGCGCACACCGCAATACCGAAGCCATCGCCGCGACGTTAAAAGCGGCGTTATTGAAGCAGCTGAAGATATTGGGAAGTTATTCTGACGCCGAACGTGCCGAGCGGCGTTATAAGCGCTTGCGCGGTTATGGGTCGAGTAAGGTGGCTTAGTACTGAAAGTTGCAGTTAAAGCTAGCGCCTGCGTGTGCTAACGAACAGATCTCTATGTGCAGATGGCGTATTCCTCCCGTGGGGATCATTCATTGAATTGAGTTTTCCGAATTCTGTCGCCTTTTGTCTAACTTTTCGGAGCACCAACAATGAACGCCCTTGCCGTTATAAAAAATCCGTGGCTGAAATTTGTGACTGTGCTGGGCTTGGCGTTCGCCGG
>JAYVAQ010000647.1:0-3286 GCA_043750875.1 Rhodanobacteraceae bacterium | reverse complement strand
CGGGTTTTGTCGTAGGCGACAGCAAAAATGGATCCGGCAGTTACTCCAACTACGCTGTTGCTAGTATTGATTTGTCCGCTTAGCCCTAGCGGGCCGCCAAGGCTAACTGCCCCGTCGCTAATTACGGCATAGCTGTCATCGCTCAATTCTAAAACTTCACCAACCCGGTCATTTGCGTTACTGCCAACGAGCGAATTGTTGGCGGAGATTGCGCCAATGGTGCCGCCAAGCCCATTTCCCCAAGTTACAGCACCAGCATCTATTTCTGCAGCATCCCATAGAACGCTCGACACCACATAGTTGCCATTTCCCAACAGATATATCGGGTTGCCGCCAACCCGATCATTCGTACTGGAGCCAACTAAGGAATTAGTCGGCGAAAGCACGCCCGTTGTTCCTGTGCTGCCATTGCCCCACGTAATCGCGCCTGCATCGACGGCTAAACCGTTATCCCACACGCTACTTGCGATCACGTAATTGCCATTGTTAAGGGCGTAGCTATCGTTGAATCCAAAACCTACTTGGTCAGCGACACTACTGCCAATAACTGAATTGGCAACGGACACTTTTCCGGTTGTGCCACCTAGCCCATTACCCCAGGTTACGGCACCTACGTTCGCTACCTGAGTCGAAGCGTTATCCCAAACGGAACTGTGCACAACGTAGTTGCCATTGGTTAACGCGACTACGGCACCGTAATCGCCCACAAAGTCACTGAAGCTACTTCCAACCAAGGAGTTGAGTTCAGAGACGACACCGAAGGTACCACTCATGCCATTGCCCCAAGTCACCGCACCTACATTGAGTACCGTCGGTTCAGAGGAGCTCCAGGCAGAACTGCCAACAACGTAATTGCCGTTACTCAATGGGGTAACACGGTTCCCGACGCGGTCACGTGCTTGGCTGCCCACCAGCGAATTGGTCGGCGAAACAATCCCGGTAGTGCCAGTAGCACCATTGCCCCAGGTCGCAGCACCAACTCTTTCTATCGCCGGCGCAAGCGCACTCCAGTTTGGACTAGCAATTACGTAATTGCCGTTCGCAAGCGCAATAATGCCACTTGACCCAATGTTGTCACCAAGGCTCGAACCCACCATTGAATTCGCGCTCGAAATGTAGCCCGCACTGCCAATCGCACCATTGCCCCAGGTCACTGCACCAACGCCTGCTGGCAAACTGGAGTGCCATGCCAAACTGCCAAAAATATAATTGCCATTGGTTAGGGCGGTGACGCCAGGAGTTGAGGCGCTTAGGCCATAGCCACTCCAACCTGTCCGATCGCCTTCGGATGCGCCGATGTAGGAGTTGCTCACGCTGATTTCGCCGGATGTGCCAGTAACGCCATTGCCCCAGGTCACCGCGCCAACGTCATAAAGTGCTGGATTTACTGCATCCCAGTTCATGCTCACTACGACATAGTTGCCATTGTTCAATGCGGTGACCATATTTCTCGGATCGCCATCCAAATTGGTACCCATTTGATCAGATGCGCTACTGCCGATCAGCGAATTAGCGGCAGAAATGACACCGCTGACACCCGTAGTGCCACTGCCCCAAGTCAACGCACCGACATCGTGAATGCGATTAGGACCCGCCTTGTCCCACTCGATGCTAGAAACGACGTAATTGCCATTGTTCAATGCCGTAATGCCGCCCAAGCCAACCTGATCATTGCTATTTGTGCCAACTAAAGAATTGGCTTCCGAAATTACGCCGACCGTGCCCCCAGTTCCACTGGCCCAGGTTACCGCACCTAAACGGAACGCGTCCGCGTGATTTCTACTCCATTGCAAGCTGTGCACTACAAAATTGCCATTACTTAACAGAGTAAGGCCGCTGCCACCCCAGTCCCCTCCCCCGGATGGATCGCCACCAATGGCGTCAGAGGTGAGACTACCGACGAGTGAGTTCGCCGCCGAAACTTCGCCAACAGTGCCGCTTACACCATTACCCCAGGTTACCGCCCCTACGTTTTTCACAGTGTCAGTGCTCCAAAGGCGATCACGGACGACGTAATTGCCATTGTTCAATGCGGTAACGACCGTTGCCCCACCACGGCCTATTAGTGAATTTGCCGATGAAACAGTGCCTGAAACACCTAAGGTTGCACTTCCCCAGGTAATAGCGCTGCGGGCATTCCAATGTTGAGAAACCAGGACATAATTGCCGTTCGATAAGACTGTCACGCCACCTTTACCAACTCGATCATTCGCGCTTGATCCCGTTAGCTGACTAACTTGTACCCCATCAGGTGCATAAAGATAAGCAGCACCTACATCGACTACTGTTGGGTTCGACAAGTCAAAGCTCGGATCGGTGACCACGAAATTGCCGTTAGGTAAGACCGTGACTTGATCACCAAACCTGCCGCTGCCTGGTGGGCCCAGCACGTCTATTTGTGCCGCGAAGCTGATCGACGTCGATAAAAAAAGCCCAAGTAAAGCAAATCGGATGTTGAACCGCCCTAAAGTTTTAAATTTTGGTTGACTTAGCGTCTGAGCGCCTATTGTTGTGATTGCGTTTTTTGCTTCCGAATAATTTTTGTGTCGCATTTCCCACCCCTGTTTATGAATTACCGAACACGTCATTAATGCGCCTAAAATTGCAATATTTTTAGACATTGCTTGCAAAGCAAAAATGATGCCATGACAAAAATACTAGGTCTCAATTTGCAAAAATGTTACGTGTTTCATAGGTCTGCGCGGCATAAGCGGTGTTCAACTGCCGGCAGTTGCAGTGGTCGATGGTAGTTCGGCGTCATTTGCTGACGTTTTCGGAAACAATTTGTTTTTGAAGTTTTGTGCATAATTAATCAATATATGAGTTTGCGTACTATTTTCCAAATCCCGCTACACTAGGAAAATGATGATAGATGAATCAAAAACTGACAGCCGCACTACGCCACGCCCAACTGAAATAGTGTTGCATCAAGCCTCGAATATCTTGGAGCTGGCGTTTGAACATGACTCGGCTAAGCAAAACCCGCCGCGTATTCGCTTGAGCGCGGAATACCTGCGCATCAATTCGCCCTCTGCCGAGGTGCAGGGCCATGGACCAGGCGAGCGGGTTTTGGTGGCGGGCAAGCAAAATGTCGGCATTGCCGGCATTCACCCGGTGGGAAACTATGCGATTTTGCTGGAGTTTTCCGATGGCCATCGCACCGGAATTTTCGCGTTTAGCTATCTAATTAAACTTGCCAATGAACACGCAACGCGCTGGCCGACTTATTTGGCGGAAATAAGTGCGGCGGGCCTGAGTCGAGCGGCAGATTGATCATGATTGACGC